>CAYOIG010000626.1:0-6698 GCA_964403915.1 uncultured Myxococcaceae bacterium | reverse complement strand
CCCGGGGCGCGCCCGGGATTGGTCTCACGGGGAACGTGACGCTGCTCTTCGAGCGGCGCGTTGCAGGCCCGCTCCTGCTCGGACGAGCTCGCTATCTCGGTGGTGGGCTCTTCCGCCCTGTCGAGGAGCCCGACTAGCCGTGACCACGCTCGCTGCCCTCCAAACGCTCATCGCCGAGGGCGATCCCGCGTCGCTCGAGCTCGAGCGCTCGACCTCCGATCTGAGGCGCGCCGGCGAGACGCTCTGCGCGTTCCTGGGCGGCGAGGGCGGTGTGTTGCTGCTCGGCGTCGGACCCGACGGCAAGCTCGCCGGGCCCCGCCGCGTCGGCGCTGCCGCTCGCGAGCCGCGGAAGGGTGCGAGACGGAGACGCGAGCGGTGATGCCTGCGCGAATTGAAGCGGTCCGGTGCAGCCTACTCGCCCCTCCCTCGGCATGAGCGGGGGCCGCCGAGCGCAGGGCCGAGGCGCTCCAGCTCAGCAGCCTGGCGCTCGAGCTGGAGGAGTACCTGGAGCGCATGGCGGAGCCGCACGGGACGGAGGTCGTGACGCCTTTGCGTCGCGATCCGGGCGGAAGTCGGCAGCGCAGCCGCCCGCGCGAGCAGAGCCGGCCGCAGGAAGGCTCTGCGACGGGAGATCAGCAGAGCGCCACACGGCGCCGAGGCATCCAGGTCTCCTGGGATGCCGCCCTTCGGCAGATGGGCGAGCTGCGCGTCGCCGACGACGGTGAGATTTCCGTGATCCTCAACCCCGAGGACCTGCGGATCCGCGGACTGCGCGACCGCCGCGACTGCCCCGGCCTCGTCCACATCATCAGCGCCTACCTGGCGCAGTACGCGGCGCTCTCGGAGGGAAACGCTAAGCGCGTGATGCGGCCCGGCATCCTCCGCGCGGCCGATCCCGGTCTGCGGGAGCACGAGCTCTATGCCTACTACTACGATCGCGTCGATCAGTCTGCCGTCGCTCACGAGGCCGAGTGAGCCTGGCAACGCCCCGCTACTCGTCCTCGTCCTCGAAGTCGAACGGTTCGGGCGGAGGCGGCGCGAGGCCGAGCCACTCGCGAACGCGCGAGACGATCTTGCGACGAGAAGCCACGAGGTGCACGGGCAGCGCCACGGCGAGCACGACCGTGAGCGCGTCGTGGATCCAGTGCATGGGCTCGCCCAGCGAGCGCGGCAGCGCATCGTCGAACCAGATCGCGATGCCGGAGACGACGAGCCCGGCCGAGGCCGCGAGCGAGAGCACGATGTGACTCTTGCGCCATCCCCAGGGGTCGGGCGGGCCGAGGCGGCGGCGAACGTCCTCGGCCAGGGCACCTGCCACGAGGCCTGCCGCGGCGAGGGGGGCGAGGCCGAACGCGGCGCCTCCCCACAGGTGCAGATCGAGGATGCGCTGGCCGTAGCCCCCGATCGCCGCCCCGCGCAGCTCGGGGAAGAAGAGCAGCACCCCGGTCACCAGCAGCAGGAGCACTGCGAGGGCGTGGATGGCGTGCAGCAGCCGGCGAACCGCGGCGGCCGTCAAGGGCAAACCCCGGAGCCGGGCGCACTGGGCCACTTCCGGCTCATCTGCGCACGCACTGCCGGCGGGTCGTCGAAGCTCACGGCCGCGCGGCGAATCATGGCGGATCTCTCCCTGCGCGCGTTGTAGGACGTTGGGCCGCTGCCAGCATATGACGATCGTCATGCCGGGAGCCCAGCCCCGCCTCTAGTCTCCTTCGCACGGTCGCAGCGCTGGCCGTGCCGAAGGAGCGAACGTGGCGAACGTCGTGGACGTCGGATCGCAGTTTCCTCTTGGCGTGGTGGGCATCGTGGGATCTTCGGGCGTCGGCAAGACGACGCTGCTGGAGCGCCTGCTGCCCGCCCTCGAAGCCCGCGGCGTTGCCGTCGGAGCAGCGAAGCACGCCTCGCACGGCTTTCTCGCAGACCGCCCGGGCAAGGACTCGCACCGTCTCTACGAGGCCGGTGCGCGCGCCGTTGCGCTGATCTCGTCCGAGCAGGTGGCCGTCTTTCGCCACCTCGAAGGCTCTCCGGTGCGCCCGCCCTCGCTCGCGGATGCGCTCGCAGGGCTGCCGCCGTCGCTGGATCTCGTGCTCGCCGAGGGTTTCGCCTGGGAGCCCATCACGCGCATCGTGCTGGTGGGGCCCGAAGAGACGCCGCGCAGCGAGCATCTCGAGTGCGGCGAGGTGCTGAGCATCGTGCGCATGCCGCCCGCTCTCGACACGAAGCCGTTCCTGTCCGCGGCGTTCATCGAGTCGCTGGCCGATGACGTGCTGGAGCATGCGCGCGCAGCGCGCCTGCGCACCGGCACGCCCGCCGCGCAGCCGTGGCTGCGCCCGGCATGACCCGCGTCATACCTCGCTATCGGACCGGGAAGCAGTCTTCTCGCGATCTTGGCGCTACACGCCCGACGCGCCTTGCGGCATGCGATGCCGTGCGGGCGTGGGCCTAGCAGGCGCCCCGCGCGCCCGCCGGAGGGAAGTCGATGCTCGTGAACTTCGTCCGAGGCGCTCCCGTCGAGTGGCTGCTCGACCCGGAGGCAGAGCCCTGGCGCAAGGCCAGCCCCGAGCGCATCGCGCTCGTCGGTACGCCGGTCGGGCTGCAGCCGACGCCGGCGATCCGTGCGGCGTGGGCCAACAAGCGCATTGGCGCCGTCAGCGACGTGCAGGTGAGCGCCGTGCACAACGGCGAGGTGGTGGCCTTCCGCCTCGACTGGCAGGACGCCTCCGAGAACGCCGAACTCGGCGACACGACGGCCTTCCCCGACGGGGCGGCGGTGATGCTGCCGGTCGTGGCGGGTGCGCCGCTCATCACCATGGGCGCCCCGAACCAGCCGGTCAATACCTGGTACTGGCGCGCCGACGCCGACACCCAAGGGCGTCAGGTGCTCTCCGAGGGCATCGGCTCGACCCGCACCGTCGACCAGACCGTCGTGCGCGGTCACGGCATCTGGAAGGACGGCCGCTGGAAGGTGGTCATCACGCGGGCGCTGAAGGTCGCAGGCCCCGAGAAGGTCGCGCAGCTCGCACCCGGCGAGAAGACGCAGTTCGCGGTCGCGGTCTGGGAAGGCTCCAACTCGGAGCGTGGCGGCGTCAAGGCATTCAGCGGGACCTGGCGAGACCTCGTGCTCGCACCGGCCACCGACGGAGGGAAGGTCTGATGTCGAAGCGACAGGTCGCGATGGTCTTCGATCTGAACAAGTGCCTCGGCTGCCAGACCTGCACCATCGCGTGCAAGCGGCTCTGGACCCGCGACGAAGGCATGGATTACATGTGGTGGGCGACGGTCAATACGCAGCCGGGCCGCGGCACGCCGCGCGACTGGGAGCAGTCGGGCGGAGGCTTCAAGGACGGTGTGGCGCAGCCGGGCAAGCTCCCCACCCGCAAAGACTTCGGCGACGCCTGGAAGTTCAACCACGAAGAGGTCTTCTTCGAGGGCAAGGGGCAGTCGACGCATCTCAAGGTCGTCGGCGAGGAGCCGGACTGGGGCCCGAACTGGGACGAAGACCAGGGCGCCGGCGAGTATCCGAACGCCTACTACTTCTATCTGCCGCGCATCTGCAACCACTGCACGAATCCGGCCTGCATGGAGGCCTGTCCGCGCAAGGCGATCGTCAAGCGCGAGGAGGACGGCATCGTCCTCATCGATGAAGACCGCTGCCGCGGCTACCGCTTCTGCATGGAAGCCTGCCCGTACAAGAAGATCTACTTCAACCACGTGAAGAAGGTCTCGCAGAAGTGCATCTTCTGCTTCCCGCGCGTCGAGCAGGGCGTGGCGCCGGCCTGCGCGCGCATGTGCCCGGGGCGCGTGCGCTTCGTCGGCTACAAGGACGACCAGGAAGGCCCGATCTACAAGCTGGTCGAGAAGTACAAGGTGGCGATCCCGCTGCATCCGGAGTTCGGCACGGAGCCGAACATCTTCTACGTGCCGCCGATCGCGCCGCCGCGCTACGACGCCGAGGGAAACCTCGACGAATCGAAGCCGCGGATCCCCGACGAGTATCTGGTGTCGCTCTTCGGGCCGAAGGTGCTCGAGGTGCTGGCCACGCTGAAGGCCGAGATGGCCAAGACGCGGGCCGGTGGCAAGTCCGAGGTGCTGGACGTGCTGATCGCCTATCAGTGGAAGAGCATGTTCGGTGGCCTCGATCGGGACCCTGCGACGATCGAGTGGACGAAGAGCTGATCGGTGGCGACGGGCATCCGTCGTCGAACGTTTCTGGTCGGTGCCGCTGCGGGCGCGGCCACCGTGGCGCTCGCCTACTGGCGACTGCGTCCGGTGGAGCGGGGCGCGCCCGCAGCGGTATCCGTCACCACCACCTCGGCTCCGCCCGAATACGGCGACTGGCGCGACGTCTACCGCGAGCGCTGGGCCTGGGACCGCATCGTCAAGAGCACCCACTTCGTCAACTGCTGGTACCAGGCGCACTGCGCCTGGAACGTCTACGTGAAGGACGGCGTCGTCTGGCGTGAGGAGCAGGTCGCCGCCTACCCGCAAACCCGGCCCGACGTCCCCGACTTCAACCCCCGCGGCTGCCAGAAGGGCGCCTGCTTCAGCGAGCGGATGTACGACCCCGCCCGGCTGAAATATCCGATGAAGCGCGTCGGCGAGCGCGGCGCGGGCTCCTGGCAGCGGGTCTCCTGGGACGACGCCCTCACGGGCATCGCCGACTCCGTCCTCGACACGATCACGAAGGAGGGGAGCGACCGCGTCATCTGGGAGCTCGGCCCCCTCTACACCATGGGCACCTTCGGGGCAGCCCACCAGCGCTTCTCCTTCCTGCTCGATTCGACCAGCCTCGACATGAATACGGAGATTGGCGACGGCCACCGGGGCGTCGGCGAGACCTTCGGCAAGATCGTCTTCGAGCGCTCGGCCGACGACTACTTCTTCTCGGACCTGATCCTGATCTGGGGCGGAAACCCGATCGCGACGCAGATCCCGAACGCGCACTTCCTGCTCGAAGCCCGCTACAAGGGCGCCGAGATCGTGGCGATCGCGCCCGACTTCTCGCCGTCGTCGATCCACGCCGACGTCTGGGTGCCCGTCAACCCCGGCTGCGACGCGGCCCTCGGCCTCTCGATGGCGCACGTGATGCTGGAGGAGAAGCTCTACGATCCGGCGTTCCTGCGCGAGCAGACCGACATGCCGCTGCTCGTTCGCGAGGACACGCGGCGCTACCTGCGCACGAGTGACCTGAAGGCGGGGGGCTCGGACGAGGAGCTCTACCTCCACGATCCGAAGCGGGGCGTGGTGCCGGCGCCGAAGAAGGAGCTTCGCCTCGGCGAGCTCGTGCCCTCGCTCGAGGGCCGCTTCGAGGTAACACTCGCGGACGGCAAGAAGACGACGGTACGGCCCGTGTTCGAGCTGCTGCGCGATCGCGTGGCGATCTACGTGCCCGAGGAGGCGACGAAGCTCTGCGGCACGCCGCCGAGCGCGATTCGCTCTCTTGCCCGCCGCATCGCAAAGGCGAAATCGGCCTGCACCGTCACCACCAGCAACTTCGGCAAGTACTACCACGGCAATCTGACCGAGCGCACGATGGCGCTCGTGCTCGCGCTCGGCGGCCACTACGGGAAGAAGGGCAGCGGCTTCGTCGGCTTCCCCTTCCTGGTGCACGACGGCCTCGAGAAGATGACCTTCGAGAGCTTCGACCTCTCGGACCGCCTCAAGATCCTGGCCGGCATGCTCCCGAAGCGCCTCGAGCTCCAGCTCGAGGGCTACACGGAAGAGATGCTCGTCTACGAGCGCAGCCGGAGCATGTTCGCGAGCGGCATGGCCTCGTCGGGCGCGATCTTCTGGTACGTCCACGGCGGGCTGCTGAAGGCGAGCGAGAAGCTCCAGGAATGGGATCCCTATTTGAAGCGGCCGGTCGCCGAGGTGCTCAGCGAAGCCTTCGAGAAGGGCTGGCAGCACGTGTGGCCGAAGCCCGGCAACGACCCGCGCGTCATGTTCGTCTACGGCAGCAACCCGCTGCGCCGCATCCGCTCCTACCCGCTCGTGCTCGAGAATCTCTGGCCCAAGCTGAACACGATCGTGACGCTCGACTGGCGCATGACCTCGACGGGTCAGTTCTCGGACTACGTGCTCCCCGTCTCGGCCTGGTACGAGCGGACCGAGCACAAATGGGTGACGCCGCTCATGCCCTTCATCCACGCGGGCGAGAAGGCCACCACCTACTACGAGGCGAAGTCGGACTGGGAGATCATCTCGCTGCTGGCGCAGACGGTCCACCGGCGCGCGAAGGAGCGCGGCCTCGAGCACTTCACCGACCGCCACGGCAAGCAGCGTTCCCTCGCCGACCTCTACGACCGATTCTCCCAGAACGGGGAGTTCGGCCCGACGGATGACGACAAGGTGGCCCGCAAGCTGATCGAGAACGCGACCAACCTCGAGGGCGTGAGCTGGGACGAGCTCAAGAAGACGGGCTTCGCGCGCTTCACGGGGGTCGGCGGCAGCGCCGTCTCGATCGGCAATGCAACGGACATCAAGCCCGACGACACCATCACGCCGCTCACGAAGCACGTGCTCGACAAGGAGCCCTACCCCACGCTCTCGCGGCGCATGCAGTTCTATCTCGACCAGGATCTCTATCTCGAGATGGACGAGACGCTGCCCATTCACAAGAATCCGCCGACGGCCGGGGGCAACTACCCGCTCATGCTGACCGGCGGCCACACGCGCTGGAGCATCCACTCGGCCTGGCGCGA
>CAYOIG010000625.1:0-2334 GCA_964403915.1 uncultured Myxococcaceae bacterium | reverse complement strand
CCTGCTGGCCTTGAACGACGAGTTCGAGCGCATCGCCGGCGAGCCCATGGGCAACGTGGCCTCGCGTCTCGCGCTTCCAGACGAGCTGCCGGCCCGCCCGCCGCCCGGGCTGGCCGAGCCACCGGTGACGGACTCCCGCGCGGGAGAGGGCCGATGAAGGGCGCGCTCGGCCTCGCGGCCGCGGGCGTTGCCGCGCTGCTCTTCGTCGGTATGCAGGCCGTCCGGGACGCCGGGCGCGAGAGCGCAGAGGCGTCGCCCGAGATCTCCGCGCAAGCCGTCCTTCCGATGCCGGAGGCGACGCCCCACGGCGCGCTCGCGGCCTTCGCCCTCGAGGCCCCGATCGGTCGGGTGGGCCCTGATTCGATCCGCGCCCGCGACCTCGACGCCCGGGAGCAGCGCGCGCTGCAAAGGCTGCTGGGCCTCATCGACGAGACGAAGCGGGAGGCGCTGTCGCGGCTCGAGGAAGAAGCCCTCCTGTCGCTCGACCGAGGCACGGTGAATGCTGCCGCTGCGCCCATCGGCGATGCGGAGATCGACGCCTTCCTGCGCGGCGCGCCTGCGCTTCCCGCCGTCGCAGGATCACCCCGTGCGCTTGCGCGCCACGTGCTGTCTCTCCGCGCGCTGCGCGCCGCGCGCAGCCAGCGCCTCGAGAGGCTGCGCGGCGAGATCGCCGCCGTGCGCTTCGTCGCGGGTCGCAGAGAAGGAGATGGCACGCGCTGGCCCGCCGTCGCGGCGCGCGTCGGGTCCCGCACGCTCACCGATGCAGACGTCGAGCGCGAAGCGCGGGTCCCTCTCTTCTGGCTGCGCAGCCAGCTCGTCGCGCAGCTCGGGCGCGCCTTCGCGGCCCACGCCGACGCGCTCCTGCTGGCGCGAGAAGCCGATGCGCGCGGCATGCCCGCCGAGGCGCTCGCAGCAGCGCTCACTGCGACCGATCTCACGCCGAGCGAGGTCGACGTGGATGCGGAGCTCCGGCGGCGAGGGCTCGCGGAAGACGGGCCTCCCGAGCGGCGCGCGCGTGCGCGCGAGCTGCTCGCGTTCCGTGCGGGCGATGCGCGCCGGCAGGCCCTGCTCTCTCGCCTGCGGACCGAGACGCCGGTCAGGTTCCTCCTCGCGCAGCCGACACCGCCACGGGTCGAGGTCGCCGGATCCCGCCCGGGGCCGGGCGACCCGCCGGTCACCCTCGTGGCGTTCACGAATCTGCGCTGTCGCCTCTGCGCCGCCACGAACGAGATTCTCGATGCCGTCGAGACGGGCCCGCATGCAGGCGCCGTCCGCGTGCTGCGCCGGCCTCTCTTCCCCGAGGCGGCGCTGCCGCTTCTGGCCGACGCCCTGGTCGAGGCCTGCGCGAGCGCACAGCAGCGCGGCGCGGCGCTTCGCCGCGCCGTGATCGATGCCGTCGCGGGTGCAGGGCCGGTGGACTCCGCCGCGCTGGCCCGCCGGACGGTCGCGGACCGAGATCGGTTCGAGCAGTGCCTCGCCGACCCCCAGACCCGCGCCACGGTCGAGGCGCAGCGGGCCGAGGCGCAGCGCCTCGGCTTCGCGGAAGCCCCGGGATTCGTGCTGAACGGGCTCCCGCTCCTCGGCTTCCAGGGGCAAGCCCGTCTCGAAGAGATCATCGCCGCCGAGATCGTCTCGTCGGCCCAATCGGACGTCGCCACGACGACCCGACACTGGAGACCCTGATGAAGACCCGACTTCCGCTCGGCTGGCTGCTTCTCGTCCCTCTCTCCGCGCTGCTGGCGAGCTGCGACGAGGATGCTCCCAAGCCTCCCCGGCTGGAGCCCAAGCGCCTCTACTCCATCGGAGACTCGATCACGCGCGCCTTCGACGCGTATCTGCCCGGCGACGATCTCCCGCTCTCGTGGGTCAACGGCTCCCTCGGATTCTGGCAGCAATTCCTCGGCGCACCCAACGTCAACGCGCACAACCAGCGCATCACGGCTGCCTTCGGCTCCTCCGGGCGGACCAACGTGATCGGGGCCGCCAACGGCGCGCGCTGGGACGACGCGCTCCCCCAGGCCCAGAACGGGATCGGCGGAGCGCCGACCTACGTGACCCTCATGCTCGGCGGCAACGATGTCTGCCGCGATACGATCCTCGATCTGCCGAGCGGCGAGGAGATCCAGGGCCACGTCGCCAGCGCCCTCGCGTATCTCGACCAGAATCTGCCGGCCGGCGCGAGCGTGGTGGTCGTCGGCATCCCCGACATCAAGCGGCTCTACGACGTCGCGATCTCCGGAGAGGGCGGCTTCGGCCTCATCGACTGCAGCGCGATCTGGCAGACCACCGCGCTCGGCTTCCCGTGCGGCTCGATGCTCTCGCCCGACAACACCG
>CAYOIG010000624.1:0-7020 GCA_964403915.1 uncultured Myxococcaceae bacterium | reverse complement strand
GGCCTCGAGGCGCACCAGGCGACCGTCGCGCTCGGCCACCACGAGGGCCACGAACTGCGCCGGGCTGGTGAGCTTGCCGCGCGTCTTGACCATGAACTCCTGGCTGCTGGTCTCGACCCGGCCGCCGGGCAGCTCGACGTGCTCGCGCCGCAGCGCGCCGAGCACGTCGTCCACGGCGAGCGCGTAGCCCGTGAGGCGAACCGGGTCGATCCAGACGCGCACCTCGCGCATCCGGCCGCCGATCAGCGTCACGGAGCCCACGCCGGGGATGCGCTCGAGCCGGGGCTTCAGCTTCTTGTCGGCGAGCTCCGAGAGCGCGCGGATCGACTGCGGCCCCGAGAGCAGCACGGTCAGAATCGGGGTCGCGTCCGGATCGACGCGGGAGATGATGGGAGCCTCGATGTCCACCGGGAGATTGCCGCGGGCGGCGCTCACCTTGTCGCGGACGTCCTGCGCCTTGCGGTGGACGTCCTGCTCGAGATCGAACTCCACGTAGATCTGCGAAAGGGAGTCGCTCGACGCACTGCGCAGCTTGCGCACGCCATCGATCGTGTTGATGGCCTCCTCGAGCGGCTGTGTCACCGAGCGCTCGATGGTGTCGGGCGAGGCGCCCTCCAGCACCGTCACGACCGCGACCATCGGGAACTCGACGCGCGGGAAGAGATCGACGCCGAGCCGCGGCAGGGAGACGAGCCCCAGCACCACGAGGCCGCCGATCAGCATCACGGCGAAGACCGGACGGCGGATGGAGACGTCGGCGATCTTCACGTGCGTGCCTCGGGGCGCTCGGCGGCCACCACGCGTACGCGCTGGCCGGCTGCGAGGGAGGGAAGGGCTTCGCCGACGATGACCTCGTCACCGGCCTTCACGCCGGAGACGATCTCCGCCGAGGTCTCGGAGACGAGGCCGATGCGCACGGGCACCGGCACGGCGCGGCCGTCGCGGACGACGAAGACCCGGCTCTCGCCATCCTGGCTCTGCACGGCCTGGCGCGGCACCAGGAGCGCGTCTCCGGCACGCTGTGGCGTGATCTCGACGTGCGCGAAGACGCCCGCCTTCAGCCGGTGGTCGGCATTGGGGATCGCCATGCGGACGAGATACGTGCGCGTCGTGGGATCGATGGCATCGCTCACGCTCGAGACACGGGCCCCGATGGCGTCGGCGAGGCCTTGCACCCGAAGGGTCGCCGGGTCCCCGACCTGTACGATGTGGAGCTGACTCTCCGGGATTGCGACGCGCGCCTCGAGGGTTCCAGCCTCCTGCAGCACCAGGACGATCGTCTGCGGCGCCGTGCGGGCCGTGGTGCCCTCGTCGGCGAGCCGCTGCGCAACCGATGCGGCATAGGGCGCGCGTGCGAGGGTGCGGGCGAGGTTGAGGCGCGCCAGCTCCACGGCCTGTGCGGCCTGCCGCTCGTGGGCCTTCGCCACCTCGAGGCCGGTGCGAAGCTTTTCGACCTGCTGCTCGGCCATCACGTCCTTGCGGCGCAGCGTCTGTGCGCGCACGAGATCGGCCTCGACTTGCAGGCGCTCCGCCTGCGCCAGATCGGCACCGGCGCGCGCGAGCGCGAGCTGCGCTTCGTACGTCGAGCGGTCGATCTGAAAGAGCGGCGCGCCCTCTTCGACGCGGTCTCCAACGTTCACGAAGACGCGGTCGATCCTGCCCTGCACCTCGGCGCCGATCTCGCTCTGGCGCCGCGCGACGAGGCTTCCCGGGGCGACGAGGCGGGGCTGGATCGCGCCGTGCGTCACGATGGCCGTCTCGACCTCGATCGACGGATCTGCGGCCGCCACCGGCGCAGCCCCCTCCTGCGTGCGCGGCGCACCGCAGGCCAGCGCGAGCGCGGTCAGCGCGGCCGCGCACGACATCTGCCACGCGTTCGTCCTCATCACTTCACCCCCAGTGCGCGGTGCAGCAGCCGCCGCACGCTGACCAGGCTCCGTGCGAGGTCTTCCTCGCGGCCGTCCCGGTCGATCCAGCGCACGAGATGCCGGTAGAGCGTTCCGCCCACGAGGTCGGCGCAGGCCTCCGGGTCTTCCTTCGGGATCTCCCGCGCCGCCATGGCGCGGCGCAGCCTCGAGACGATGGCCGCCTGTCCCTCGTCACGCAGGCGGTGCGAATCGTCGCCGAGCTGCGCGGTGCTCCAGTCACGACCCTCGGTCATGCGGACGTAGAGGGCGAAGAACGCGCGGTGCTCCAGCACGAAGCGCACCAGGACGTCGACGAAGCGGTCGAGGGCCTCGCCAAACGGGGCCGAGGCCGCCAGCGTCGCGATCAGCGCGTCGTTGATGAGCTGGCTGCTGGCCGTGATCACCTCACGGAAGAGCGCCTCCTTGCTCTCGAAGACGTTGTAGAGGTTGCCGGCCGAGTAGCCCGCGCGCGTGGCGATCTCCGCCATGGTGGTGCCCTCGAAGCCGCGCTCGGCGAAGACCTGCTCCGCGGTCTCGAGCAGGGCCTGCCGGCGCGCGCTGCGCGCGCGCTCTCTGGGCGGGGAAGCCGGTGTGGCCGTCATGCGGATACTCTCGGGCCGGCGGCGGCCCACCTTGAAGGGAAAATCAGGAAACTGGCCTCTCGATCAGTTTACTGAATGAAGATTCAGAATCCAGCCCTGGCAGGTCCCTGCCGGCTCCCGCACCCTCGCCCGCTGGAGCCGACATGCACTTCCGCACCGACGACCTGCGCATCGAGAGCCTCAAGCCCCTGATCCCGCCGGCGATCCTGATGGAGGAGCTGCCGCTCGACGATGCCGGGTCGGCCGTCGTCGCGCGCAGCCGCGAGCAGACGGTGGACATCCTCACCGGGCGCGACGACCGTCTGCTGGTGGTCGTCGGGCCGTGCTCCATTCACGACCCCGCGGCCGGCCTCGACTACGCCGAGCGGCTGCGCAAGGTCGCCGACGAGCACCGCGCCGATCTCTTCGTGGTGATGCGCGTCTACTTCGAGAAGCCCCGCAGCACCGTGGGCTGGAAGGGCCTCATCAACGATCCCCACCTCGACGGCAGCTTCGCCATCAACCAGGGGCTGCGGCGGGGGCGGCGCTTCCTGCTCGACGTCACGCGGCTCGGCCTTCCGGCCGGCTGCGAGTTCCTAGACCCGATCTCGCCCCAATTCCTGGCCGACGTGGTCTCCTGGGGCGCAATCGGCGCGCGCACGTCCGAGAGCCAGATCCACCGCGAGCTCGCCTCGGGCCTCTCCATGCCGGTCGGCTTCAAGAACGGCACGGACGGGAAGGTGCAGATCGCCATCGACGCGATCCTCGCGGCTGCCCACCCGCATCATTTTCTCTCGGTCACCAAGCAGGGCGTGGCCGCGATCTTCGAGACCCGGGGAAACCCGGATTGCCACCTCATTCTGCGCGGCGGGAGCGCGGGCCCGAACTACGGCGCCGAGCACGTGGCGCAGGCCGTGGATGCGCTGGCGCGACTCGGGCTTCCTCCCCGCGTGATGATCGACTGCAGCCATGGCAACAGCGCGAAGGATCCCCAACGTCAGCCCGAGGTGGTGGAGAGCCTCGCCACGCAGATCGCCGCCGGCAGCCGGCAGCTCTTCGGCGTCATGCTGGAGAGCTTCCTGGTGGACGGCCGCCAGGATCTCGAGCCGGGCAAGACGCCCGTCTTCGGCCAGAGCATCACCGACGCGTGCATGGGATGGGAGCGGACGCTCCCTCTCTTCGGCGAGCTCGCCGCCGCCGTCCGCGAGCGCCGCAATACGGCATAGCCCGTAACGCTTCTGCCCCGTCCTGCCGAGAAGAGCCCCGGCCCTGCGGGCCGGGCCTTGCCTGCGCCCGGCTGCGCGCGCGAGGAGGACGCATGGCAGGAGATGTGGCGGGATTCGATCGGGAAGCGATGCTGGCCGAGCTCGATGGCGACGCGGAGCTTCTGGCCGAGCTTGTCGACACCATGCGCACGGAGGCGCCGAAGCTGCTCCACGAGCTGCGCGCTGCCGCCGATGCCACCGACCCTGCGCTCGTGGCCCGGGCCGCTCACACGCTCAAGGGTGCGGTGTCGAACTTCGGCGCCCGCACCGCTGCCGACGCAGCGCTGCGTCTCGAGCTGATGGGACGTACCGGCGACCTCTCCGAGCTGGCCCCTGCGCTCGCCGCCCTCGAGATCGCGATGAGCTCGCTGATCCGGGAGCTGGAGCAGGCGTAGCCGCGGGCTGGGTCCCGTCAGTCCGGACCGATCTCCGGCACGGCAAAGCCCTCCCGCTCAGCCGCCTCGCGCAGTCGGGCATCCGCGCAGACGAACTCGCGGGATCCGCCGGCGTCTCCCGCAGCGACGAGCGCTGCCGCGAGCTGCAACGCATCCGCGGCGCGCAGGACGTGACGCGCGAGAACCGCGAGCGCTCTGTCTCGTGCGGCTTCGAGCGCGGTGATCTCGATCCACGAGGCCGAGAGCGCTGCGAGATTCTCGAGCGCCTCCCGTCGCCCCGCAGCCGGGAGATGACCCTCCCGCGCTCTTCGCTCGATGGCCGAGGCGATTTCCACGGCAGAGAGGCACCACGTCACGATCGGGCCCTCCGCTGCCAGAGCCCGCAAGGCCGGCGTCGAGCGTTCCTGCGTACACAGCGGGACGAGGCACGACGCATCCCAGTACCGCATGGCCTACGACCGGTCCGCCCGATCCTCGGCGAGCGCCCGTGCGACGGAGACTGCGCTCTTCGGTAGCCGGCGCTTCAGGAAGTCGGCCGGGAGAGGTCGTAGGGGAAGCCTCGCCAGGCCCTCTGCTGCAAGGCGGTGCAGCGCGGAGCCCCCGCCGGCAAGCGGCGTGATCTGGGCGACGGGAATGCCGCGGTCGAGCACGGTCACCGTCTCGCCGCGTGCCACGAGTCGGAGATAGTGGGAGAGGCGGTTCTTCAGGTCCGTGATCGGTGCCGTCTTCATCTGGCCAGACTAGCCAGATCCCTTCCGGCTGGCAACGCCGTGGCGGCCGCGCAGCCGGCTCGCTCAGGTCAGCATCTGTCCGCCGTCGACGACGACGGTCGTGCCGGTGATCCAGCTCGCGGCGTCCGAGGCGAGGAAGATCACGGCGTTCGCCACCTCTTCGGGAGTGCCGAGCCGCTTCCAGGGAATCCGCCGCAGCGTTCCCTCGTACATCTTCGGGTTCGCCTTCTTGATCATGTCCCAGCTTCCGCCGGGAAACTCGATCGCCCCGGGAGCGACCGAGTTCACGCGGATCTTCTTCGAAGCCAGCGTCATCGCGAGAGAGGTCGCGTGGCTGATGACGGCCGCCTTCGCCGCGCCGTAGGGAACCGTCACGCCGGCGCCGAGACCCGAGATCGAGGAGACGTTCACGATCGCGCCGCCGCCGGCCGCCTCGATCCACGGCACGACCTTCCAGCAGGCGCGAACGCTCGCCATGACGTCGACCTTGAAGCCGGCCTCCCAGCCCTGCTCGCTGTCCATGACACCGAAGCCCGAGGCGTTGTTCACGAGCACGTGGATCGCACCGAGGGCCTGCTGCGCGCCGTCGAGGAAGCCTTCGAGCGCGGCCCGATCGGCAATGTCGCAGGTGGCGGCATGGACCCTGGCGCCGATGCCCCGGATCTCCGCCGCGGCCCGGTCGAGGGCCTCCTGCCCGCGCGCGCAGATCGCGATGTGGGCGCCTTCCTTCGCGAAGCCGAGCGCGATCTGGCGGCCGATGCCGCGGCTGGCGCCCGTGACGATCACTCCCTTGCCGGCAAGTCCGAGATCCATCCACCCGTCTCCGCAGCCCATGGGCATGAGTTGCGCAGGATTGCGCTCCCCCAGCATGACGCCGTGGGCCCTGCTCGCAAGAGCGGCGAAGGGGAGGGCGAATGCCGTGGAGTGGAAGCCGCCGACCCAAGCTGCACGGCGGCTGCGGCCGGCAACGCGCGTGGCGTTCGCGCGCAGCTTCGCGCGCAACCGCCACGCGCGTCACGAGAGATCCGCCGCCGGATCCTGCGCCCGCACCGACTGGCATCGGGGTTGCACCGTCTGGAGCGCGACTCCTGGGAACTGGATACGCGGCTTTCTGAACACCATCCAGGCTCGATGGCCGGCAGGCGCCGGCGAAACGGGCGGGTGATGCGAAGGAAGTGCGCCCATGCTCCGCTCCCGGACGCTGTTGCTCTCGATCTCTGCCGCGCTCGGCCTCTCCCTTGCCCCGATGTCGGCCGGCGCCTTCACCATCACCACCAGCGATATTCCGTCGTTCACGACCTTCGTGGATCTCGGCTTTGCCACCGCGACGGCGGGCGGCGGCGAGTTCATCCACAAGGTCTCGGGCGGCTACGACTCGGTCGGCGTCTTCTCCGGATACGAGTTCGGCGAGATCGATCTCTCCGGCCCCGAGTCGATCACGTTCGATTTCGACGAGGCCCAGATCGTGACCGAGCTCAGCCTCGGCAAGCTCTACGCGGCCCTCGAAGAGGACGACGTCTACGACGAGCAGGCGCTGGTGACGGCGACCTTCGCCGATGGCTCGAGCGCGAGCTACGTGCTCGCCGTGACGAGCGGTACGACGGCCGCCTGGACGGGCTCGGGCAGTGTCTCGAACGTGTCGCCCGGCACCTTCGGTGCGGGCGGCGTGTGGAGCCTCACGGATCCGTTCGGCAGCGCGGCCGTGAAGGCCATCACGCTCTCGCCGATCGGCCCCGACCTGCCGGCGAGCTACCGGAACAACGACTACGGCTTCGTGTCGCTCTCGACGACCGCGGTGCCGGAGCCCGGTACGCTGGCCCTCATGGGGATTGGCCTCGCAGGCCTCGCCCTCTCGGGTCGCAAGCGAGCAAGCGCCTAGCCTCCGCGCCTCTCTGGGAGACGAGCGCTCCGGCCTTCGCGGCCGGGGCGCTTTTCTCGTCCTGCCCTCACCGCCGTCCTCGCGATCACCGAAACAGCGCCCGCGCCAGCGCGCTGCGATGGCGCTGCGTGAGCGGGTGATCGCTGCCGAGCAGCGCGAAGAGGTCGAGCATCGCGCGCCGCGCCGCCTGCTCCCGGTGCTGCGGGTCGCGGCGCACGACATCCAGCAGCGTCTCCAGCGCCTCTTCGTGACGACCGGCAGC
>CAYOIG010000623.1:0-3429 GCA_964403915.1 uncultured Myxococcaceae bacterium | reverse complement strand
GAGCACGCGGCGGGCACGGGCGGCGAGGGCGCGCGTCTGCGCGGCTTCGGGCTCTCCCACGATCACCGCCACCGCGAGGCCATCCCCGGCGAGCGCCGCCGCGCGCGCGAGGACGGGGAACGCGTGCGGCATCCGCTCGAGCGTGAAGGCGTGACTGCGGAGCACGTGCGCTGCGATCGCTTCGAGCCGTGCGTCGCCGGCGAGGGCTGCGGCCCGCAGCAGGCCGAGCACGGCCTGACCGGTGGCGTCGGGGATGGCGCCACCTTGCTCGGCGCGAGGCCGCTGCGCGAGGCGCTCGCCGTCCGACGGCGTGAGAAAGAGATCTCCTTCCGCAGCGTCGTAGAAGCGCATGGCGATCTGCTGCGCGAGGTCGAGCGCGGCCACGAAGAATCGCTCGCCGGCATCGGCGCGGAAGAGATCGAGACAGGCCTCGAGCATCCCCGCATGGTCGTCGAGAAAGGCCGGGATGCGTGCGGATCCCTCGTCGTAAACGCGCATCAGCCGCCCCTCCGCCGTTCGCATCCGGCGCAGAACGAAGTCGGCCGTCGCGGCCGCGTCCGTGAGCATCGCCTCGTCCTCGAGAACCGACGCGGCGCGCGCGAGACCCGAGATTGCGAGCGCGTTCCACGCGGCCACCCGCTTGCGGTCGGTGGCCGGCGCGACACGACGCGCCCGGGCGGCCAGCAGGGCCGCGCGCTCGGTGGAGAGCTCGTCGCGGGGCCGGCGTGCAACGTCGACGAGCTGCGTCATGCCGTGCTCGAAGTTGCCGTCGCGCGTTACGCCGTAGGCCGCGCAGAAGGAAGCGGCGCGCTCGCGGCCGAGCACGGCCTCGATCTCGGCCGGCGTCCAGACGAAGAACTTGCCCTCGGCGCCCTCGCTGTCGGCGTCCTGGCTCGCGAAGAAGCCGCCGTCGGGCGCCGCCATCTCGCGCCGCAGGTAGGCCACCGTCTCGTGCACGGGCCAGAGCAGGTCGCCCTCGTCGGCCCCCGCACGCCTCGCGGTCTCGGCGAAGCTGCGCAGAAGCTGGCCCTGGTCGTAGAGCATCTTCTCGAAGTGGGGGATGGTGAGCGCCGCGTCCACGCAGTAGCGATGGAAGCCGCCGCCGAGCTGGTCGAAGAGGCCGCGCCGCGCGTAGGCGCGGCAGGAGCGTACGGCGTGGGCGAGCGCCGCGGCCGCCTTCTCCGGCGGGAGAACGTCGCAGCCCGCCAGCAGCAGATCGAGGCTCGTCGGTGTCGGAAACTTCGGCGCGCTGCCGAAGCCGCCGTGCTCGAGATCGGCACTGGCGAGCACGCGCTCGGCGGCGGCGGCCAGCGTGAGCCGACCCGGCGGCGCGCTGGCGGTGCCGACCGGCCGCTCGCGCAGCACGCCGAGGATCTTCGCCGCCTGCTGCTCCACCTCGCCGCGCCGCGTGCGGAAGGCCTCCGCCAGCCCCTCCAGCACCTGCCGGAACGACGGCCGCCCGTGGGCGGGGCGCGGCGGGAAATAGGTGCCCGCGTAGAAGGGCCTTCCGTCGGGGGTGCAGAAGGCCGTGAGCGGCCAGCCGCCCCCGCCCGTCAGACGGACGAGCGCATCCATGTAGAGCTGGTCCACGTCGGGCCGCTCCTCGCGATCGACCTTCACGTTCACGAAGAGCCGGTTCATGAGCGCCGCGATCTCCTCGTCCTCGAACGACTCGCGCTCCATCACGTGGCACCAGTGGCAGGCGCTGTAGCCGATCGAGACGAGGAGAGGCTTGTCCTCGGCGCGGGCGCGTGCGAGCGCCTCCTCGCCCCAGGGATGCCAGTCGACGGGATTGTGCATGTGCTGCCGCAGATAGGCGCTGGTCTCACGGCCGAGTCGGTTGGTGGGATGGGTCGGTTCGTGAGGCATCGGGTCTCCGCAGGGGCCGCGCGTGCGTACGCAGGGTGTTAGCACGCAGCCTGCCCGCGGCCCGGATGCTGGACGCGGCGGCGAGGATGGCCGAACGTCGCACCATGGACGACGTGGTTCTCGCGCCGGGCCGCGACCGCTCCGTGCGGCGGCGCCACCCGTGGCTGCTCTCGGGGGCGATCGCGCGCGTCTCGGGAGAGCCCGAGCCCGGTGCCTGGGTGCGCGTCGTCTCCGCCGAAGGCGAGTGCCTCGGCTTCGGTCACTACGCGCCGGCTTCGCAGATCCGCGTGCGGCTGCTGGCCTTCGGCAAGGAGGCGCCCGGCGACGAAATGCTGGCCGATCGCATCGGTGCCGCGGTGGCGCGGCGCGCGAGCGATCCGCTGCTCTCCGGCACGGACGCTCTTCGGCTCGTGAATGCCGAAGGCGACGCCTTGCCGGGGCTCGTGGTCGACCGCTACGCCGACACGGTCGTCGTGCGCTGCTCGAGTGCGGGGATGCACGCGCGCCTTCCGCTCGTCGCCGAGGCCCTGAGAGCGGTGACGGGCGCGCCGAGGGGCCATCGCCGCGACGACGCGGTGGCCGCGCGGCGGGATGGCTTCGAGGCAGGGCAGGGGGCGCTCTGGGGCGACGCCCTTGCCGGGCTGGTGCGCATCGACGAGCGCGGCCGCCGCTACGAGGTCGATCTCGCACAGGGCCAGAAGACGGGCTTCTACCTCGATCAGCGCGATGCCCGCGATCTCGTCGAGCGCCTCGCCAGAGAGCGGCGCGTTCTCGATCTCTTCTCCTACACCGGCGGCTTCGCCGTGGCCGCTGCGCGGGGCGGCGCCGCGAGCGTGACGCTCGTGGACTCCTCCGCTGCCGCGCTGGCGGCGGCGCGGACGAACCTCTCGCTGAGCGGCTGCGCCCTCGAGCCCCGGCTCGCCCTGGCCGACGGCTTCGGCTTCCTGCGCCAGGACGATGCTGGCTACGATCTGCTGGTGCTCGATCCGCCGCCGCTCGCGAAGCGGAAGTCCGACGTGGCCCGCGCGTCGCGCGCGCACAAGGATCTGCTGCTCTTCGGCCTGCGCCGCGCGGCGCCGGGCGCCTTCGTGCTGGCATTCTCTTGCTCGCACGCCATCGATGCGACCCTCTTCCGCCAGATCGTGTTCGGCGCCTGCCTCGACGCGGGCCGCAGCGTCCAGGTGCTCGGGACGCTCGGCGCGCCGAGCGACCATCCCGTTTCGATCGATCAGCCCGACGGCACCTATCTCTCGGGTCTGCTGCTGCGCGCATGAGAGGCTCGCTCCCGAGATCTCCCGCGATCGAGCAGGCCCTCGCGCGGGCGTGCGCCTTCGTTGAGGCGCGCGGCGGCGTGCACGCGCGCGAGCGCCTCGACGCATTGCTGGGCGCGGCGCGACCCGGTCGCATCGAGGCGGCACTGGCCGCGTGCCGTCAGGGAGATGGCGGCTTTGCACGTCTCGCCGAGCCGCCGCCGCGGCTCCCTGGCCGCGTGACGCTCGGGGGCGCGGTCGGTGCGCACGGAGTTCTCGATGAGGCTGGCCTCCGGCGCGGGCCCCTGGT
>CAYOIG010000622.1:0-2081 GCA_964403915.1 uncultured Myxococcaceae bacterium | reverse complement strand
CGTCAGGGACTCGGGTCTTGAGCTCATTGGCGATGGAGTTGTTGTACGCCGCAAAGCAGATGCTACGGGCACCTCGGGAGGAGGCCATCTGCTCCCATATCTTCGCCTGCTGCTCCGAGGGGGTGATCTTCGGCGGCAAGCCCTTCAGCATCTTCAGCCCTTCTTCGTTGTAGCCCGTGGCCGCATCGATCTTCGAGTTGTGGCTGAAGAGGTTCCAGATGTACTGGCGCTGGAAGATCTCGCTCGTGATCGCTTCGCCCCGCGACCACTGGTGGGCCTGCTGCTCGAGCTCGCGCATGGCTGCCGCGCCCGCACCAGACGCGGCCTGGTAGGTGCTCACGACGACGCGCACGACGCCGGCGGCCTGGTGCAGCGGCCAGACGGGAACGTTCATGATGATGGTGGAGCAGTTGGGGTTCGCGATGATGCCGCGATGCTTCGCGATGTCCTGCGGGTTCACCTCGGGCACCACGAGCGGCACGTTCGGGTCCATGCGGAAGGCCGATGAGTTGTCGACCACGACGCATCCCCGCGCAGCCGCGATCGGCGCGAACTTGCGGCTGATGGCGCCACCGGCCGAGAACAGCGCGAGATCGACGCCGTCGAAGGAATCCTCCGTCAGCTCCTCCACGGTGTAGTTCTTGCCGAGAAAGTCGATCGCCCTGCCGGCGGAGCGCTTGCTCGCGAGAAGCCGAAGCGACGAGAAGGGGAAGCGGCGCTCCTCGAGGATCCGGAGGAACTCCTGGCCCACGGCGCCGGTGACTCCGGCGACGGCGAGGGAGGGGGACTTGCGCATCGAAGGCTCTCCGCGGGAGGCCGGGTGTGCCCGGCGGGAAGCAAAAAACCTAGCGCAGGAGCGGCGTTCTCTCATGCCGCGGGGAGCGCGACGGCAGCAGCCCGGCCAGCGCGTGCTCGACCGCTGCCGTCACCCGCGCACGCTCCGTGTCGTCTTCGGGCAGCCACGTGAGGCGCTGCCGCCCGCCGCGGCCGCTCCAGGCCGCGAGGGCTCCGTCCACGAGAACGACGTGCGCGCCCGCGCTTCGCGCGGCGCGCCGGCTGCCGACCGGATCGCACTCCTGCGGCCATCGAAGCATCGCACCGTAGGGGTTGGCCGGATCCGTGGCGGCGAGTGTCACGACTCCCGATCGGTCCGGCAGATCCCGGAGACGTCGCAGCAGATCGAGGGCGGCTGGCGTTGCGAACTGCGTCGCGCCGACACCCGCCACGAAGTAGCCGCGCCGGATCCTGCCGGCAGCTTCGAGCGCCGCCAGCACCTCGTAGACCGGACGGAAGCCGCCGGGAATGCTCTCCGACGCCACGACCTCTCTCGACACGAATCCGTGTCGTGATAGAAGCTGCTGCGCCAGCGCCGCCAGCCGCTCGGTCGGAGCCGGCACCGGCCCGGCGCGCCGCTCGACCAGCGACCAGCGCCCTTCGGCAGCCGGCGGCGAATCGCGGCGCGAGCGAAACGCTCGCCCCCGCGCGGGCATCCGCCGGCGTGCGGCCCGGCGCGGCGCGGGCGCGAGGTAGGCACGAAGGGCTGCGAAGCCGTCGTTCGTGACGAGCCTGCGCCACACCAGACGCCACAGCGCGTCGACGGTCTCCCGCGGAAAGCCGCCCCCCGTGGCAGCATGAACGTCGGCGAAGAACGATGCGCCGCGCGCGGCCAGCAGGGCGAGAACGCTCGCCTCGCGCGTCGAGAGATCACCCGGGGCAGGCACCGGCACGTGCAGCCTCGGCATCGCATCGGCGAGATAGAGCGCGAGCCGGCCGTCGTGCTCCGCAAGCGGCTCGACGCCGCACCAGACCACCTCGCCCGCCGCGGCCAGCGCGTCGAGATCGGACGGCGCGTAGCCTTCGACACGGGCGGGCAGGATCTCCTTCTCGAGGGCCGAGGCGGGGAGTGCTGCGCCCTGCAGCCGTTCGACAGCGTCGAGCACGGCATCGGGCCCGCGCGTTCGGCGCGTGATCCCGTGCCACGCGCAGGCGAATCGCACCAGCACGTGCGGCTCCACCGGCTCCACCTCGCGGCGCAGCTTCGCCAGGGAGCGGCGCCGCAGCCGCTGGAGCACCTCGGGGTC
>CAYOIG010000621.1:0-3230 GCA_964403915.1 uncultured Myxococcaceae bacterium | reverse complement strand
CTGCAGCCCCGAGCAGCCGCCCCCCACGACCTTCACGCGCAGGCCATGGGTGACGAGCTTATTTTCCTTGTCGAGCAGGCTCTTGATGCGGTCGGCGGCGGCCGCGGAGACCTCGACGACGGGCATTCGCATGACCTCCAGCGAGCGCGGAACTCTCGCCTTTCCGCATGGTTAGGTCACGCTGGCCAGCGCGTCAAGGCGAGCCGGGCGCGAGGTGGAGAAAGATCTCCCGGTTGCCGCTCGGACCCGCGAGCCGACTCTCCGCGGCTCCGACCGCCACGAGGCCGAGCGCTTCCGCCGCGCGTCGCACGGCTTCCAGCGCCGCGAGGCGGTCGGCGTCCTCCCGGACCACACCCCCCTTGCCCACCCGCTCGCGCCCGACCTCGAACTGGGGCTTGACCAGCAGCAGCCACGCGGCTTCGGGTGCCACCTCCACCAGCCGCGGCAGCAGCAGCCGCAGCGAGATGAACGAGACGTCGCAAACTCCGAGTGCGATGCCGTCACCGACCGCTTCGGCGCGGAGGTGGCGCGCATTGGTGCGCTCCAGCACGCGTACACGGGGA
Organism: uncultured Myxococcaceae bacterium; assembly: GCA_964403915.1. Taxonomy (GTDB): domain Bacteria; phylum Myxococcota_A; class UBA9160; order UBA9160; family UBA9160; genus MYXO. Next base: position 2,667 of record CAYOIG010000621.1, on the reverse strand, counting down.
TCGGAGCGCAGACGGGGGTCGAGCTGGCCGTAGCCCACGTCGACGGCCACGACCTCGCGCGCGCCGGCCCGCAGCAGGCAGTCGGTGAACCCACCCGTCGAAGCGCCGACGTCGAGGCAGCGCTTGCCGCTCGGATCGACACCAAGATCCTCGAGCGCCCCTGCGAGCTTCTCGCCTCCGCGCGAGACGAAGGGCTTCTGGGTGCCGCGCAGCCGAACGTGCGCCTCGGGCCGGACACGCACGCCGGCCTTCTCCGCAGGCGCGTCGTTCACCAGCACGCGACCGGCGAGAATCAGTGCCTGCGCGCGGCTGCGGGTCTCGGCGAGGCCGTCCCGCACGAGGCGCTCGTCGAGGCGCTCGCCGCGGATCAGGAGCCCGTGCGCGCCGTGGCGAGAGCGCGGGCCGCGGCCGCGATGCCGGCGCTGTCGAGGCCGAGCGCATGGAGCTGCGCGGCCGGGTTGCCCTGCTCTAGGAAGCGGTCCGGCACCGCGAGCGCGCGCACGGGCACCACGACGCCGGCTTCGCAGAGGGCCTCCATCACGGCCGATCCGAATCCACCGCACACGCCGTGCTCCTCGACGGTCACGACCGCATGGCAGCGGCGCGCCAGCGCCACGATACGACCAACGTCGAGCGGCTTTGCGAAACGAGCATTGACCACCGCGGCGGAGACCCCTTCGGCGTGAAGCTCGGCCGCCGCCTCGAGTGCGGCGTGGACCAGGGTGCCGAGAGCGACGATCAGCACCTGATCGCCGTCGCGCAGCAGCTCCGACTCGCCGATCTGCAGGCCCTTGATCTCGAGGTCGAGGGGCACACCGAAGCCGTTGCCGCGCGGATACCGCAGCGCCGCAGGGCCGGGGTATTCGACGGCCGTCCGCAGCATGTGCTGCAGCTCGTTCTCGTCCTTCGGCGCCATCACGATGAGATTCGGGAGCGCCCTCAGGAAGGCGATGTCGTACAGGCCCTGATGCGTGGCGCCATCGGCGCCGACCACGCCCGCGCGATCGAGCGCGAAGGTCACGTCGAGATTCTGCAGGCAGACGTCGTGCACCACCTGGTCGTAAGCGCGCTGCAGGAAGGTCGAGTAGATCGCGGCGACGGGCTTGATGCCCTCGGTGGCGAGGCCCGCCGCGAAGGTGACGGCGTGCTGCTCGGCGATCCCCACGTCGTAGAAGCGATCGGGGAACTCGCGCTGGAAGACGTCGAGGCCCGTGCCGCCGGGCATGGCGGCCGTGACGGCCACGATGCGCGGATCCTCGCTGGCGAGGCGGACCAGCGTCTTCGCAAAGATCCCCGTGTAGGAGGGAGGGCCCGGCTTGGCCGGCGCCATCTTGCCCGACGCCACCTCGAAGGCCGTGACGCCGTGATACGTGAGCGGATCCCTCTCCGCCGGCTCGTACCCGTAGCCCTTCGAGGTCAGGGCGTGGACGACGATGGGCCCCTCCCCGGCCTCGAGCATGCGCTTGACGTTCTCGAAGGTCTCGAGCAGGACGTCGACGCGATGGCCTTCGACGGGGCCGACGTAGCGCAGGTTGAGCGCCTCGAAGAACAGGCCCGGCGAGAAGAAGACCTTGAGCGACTCCTCGGCCTTGTGGGCCCAGTGCACCATGTCGCCCGGCAGGCTGCCGAGGAAGTCCTTGGCCCAGCCCTTCACGCGCCGTGTCATCGGCGCCGAGAGCTTGCGCGAGAGATAGGACGACATCGCGCCCACGTTCGGCGAGATCGACATCTCGTTGTCGTTGAGCACGACCACGAGGTTCTTCTGCCGCAGCTCTCCGGCGTGGTTGAGGGCCTCGAAGGCCATGCCGGCCGTCATGCCGCCGTCACCGATCACGGCGATGGCCACGCCGGGCCTGCCCTGGTGTTCGAGCGCGCGCGCGATGCCGAGCGCGGCCGAGATCGAGGTGCCCGCGTGACCGGCGCCGAAGTGGTCGTAGGGAGACTCGCTGCGGCGCAGGAACTTGCCGATGCCGTCTTCGAGACCGATGCGATCGAAGCCGTGCCGCCGCCCGGTGAGCATCTTGTGGGCGTAGCCCTGGTGGCCCACGTCGAGAACGATGCGATCGGTGGGGGTATCGAAGACGTAGTGGATGGCGGTCAGCAGCTCGACCGCACCGAGGCTCGAGGCGAGATGACCGCCCGTGCGCGAGACGCGCTCAACGATTTCGTGGCGCAGCTCGGTGGCGACGTCCTTGACGCTCTCGCGCGGCAGTCGGCGCAGATCCGCCGGAGACTCGATGCGATCGAGGAGCCTCGTCGCGCTCACCGATCCCTCCGCACGGCGAAGCGCGCGAGCTCGCGCAGCGGCTCCGCCTTCTCGCCGAGATCCTCCAGCCGCGAGAGCGCTCCGGCCAGCAGCGTTTCGGCCCGATCCTGCGCCCCCGTCTCGCCGAGCACGCGAACGAGGGAGCATGCGCCATCGTCGTCCTTATCGAGCACGTCATCGGTGATCTGGAAGGCCACACCCACGTCCTCGCCGAAGTGCTTCAGTGCCTCGAGCAGCTCCCTGTCGGCTCCGCCCAGACGGCCGCCACCGACGACCGACGCCGCGATCAGCGCCGCCGACTTGCGCCGGTGCACCGATTCGATGCGCGCCGCACCGGGCACCTCGGTTGCCACGGCGAGATCGTCCACCTGGCCGCCCACGAGTGCCCGCGCTCCCGCCGC
>CAYOIG010000620.1:0-7036 GCA_964403915.1 uncultured Myxococcaceae bacterium | reverse complement strand
GTCTCCTCGAGCTGTCGGCACAGATGACGCGCTTCGGTGCTCCGCCGTTCCGCCTCGGCGGCCGGGAGAAGCTCCCCGACGCACGGGTGATCAGCTTCCAGGAGCTGCACGCACGGGTGCTCGAGGTCGGTAAGCGGGGGCTCGCGATCCAGCGCTACAAGGGGCTGGGTGAGATGAACCCCGATCAGCTTTCGGAGACCACCATGGACCCGGCGCGCCGGACGCTGCTGCAGGTGATGGTGCAGGATGCCGTCGACGCCGACGAGGTCTTCACGACCCTCATGGGCGACGACGTCGAGCCGCGGCGTGACTTCATCGAGAAGAACGCTCTCGACGTCCAGAATCTGGACATCTGAGAGAGCGGTGCGTAGCCGGGGGGAATTTCCAGGTTGGCCGACGAACCCGTCGACGTGAAGGATCCCGAGGAGGAGCCCCAGGAAGAGGGCCCGGAGGCCTCGCCCCCGGCGCCGCCCTCTTCGCTCTTCCCCGTGAGCATCGAGGACGAAGTCCGCCGCTCCTTCCTCGACTACTCCATGTCCGTGATCGTGAGCCGTGCGCTCCCCGACGTGCGCGACGGGCTCAAACCCGTGCATCGCCGGATCCTCTTCGCCATGCACCAGGAGGGGCTGCTCTCGAGCCGCAGCTACTCCAAGTCGGCAGGCGTCGTGGGCGAGGTTCTCAAGCACTACCACCCGCACGGTGACAGCGCGGTCTATGACGCCATGGTTCGCATGGTGCAGGACTTCTCGCTTCGCTACCCGCTGATCGACGGCCAGGGGAACTTCGGCTCCGTCGATGGCGACCCGGCCGCCGCCTACCGCTACACCGAGGCGCGTCTCACGCCGCTCGCCGAGGAGATCCTCCGCGACATCGATCGCGAGACGGTCGACTTCTCACCGACCTTCGACGGCTCCATGGTCGAGCCCGTCATGCTGCCCACGCAGTTCCCGAATCTGCTGGCCAACGGCTCGACGGGCATCGCCGTCGGCATGGCGACCAACGTGCCGCCGCACAACCTGCGCGAGCTGATCGACGGCATCATCCTCGTCGCGCACAGCCCCGACTGCACCCTCGACGAGCTGATGGCGAAGATCCCCGGGCCCGACTTCCCGACGGGCGCGCTCATCTGCGGCACGGACGGCATCCGCGAGGCCTACGCAACCGGCCGCGGATCCATCCCGGTGCGCGCCCGGGCCGGCTTCGAGGAGCGCAAGGGCGGGCTGCGGATCGTCGTGACCGAGATCCCGTACATGGTGAACAAGGCCACGCTGCTGGAGCGCATCGCCGAGCTGGTGCGCGACGGCAAGCTCGAAGGCATCTCCGACCTTCGCGACGAATCGAACCGCCAGGGCATGCGCATCGTGATCGAGCTGAAGCGCGACGCGCCCGAGGACGTGATCCTGAACCAGCTCTACAAGCAGACCGCGCTGCAGACGACCTTCGGCGTCAACATGCTCGCGCTGGTGAACGGCCGGCCGCAGGTCCTGTCGCTGAAAGAGGCGCTGCGGCACTTCCTCGACTTCCGCCGTGCCGTGGTGGCGCGCCGCGCCGCCTTCGACCTCGCGCAGGCCGAGGCCCGGGCCCATCTGCTCGAAGGCTTCGCCATCGCCCTCGATCACCTCGACGAGGTGATCGCCATCATCCGGGCGTCCGACGACGCGGCCTCCGCGCGCGATCAGCTCATGACGCGCTTCGGGCTCTCCGAGCGGCAGTCGCAGGCGATTCTCGACATGCGCCTGCGGGCCCTCACGGCGCTCGAGCGACAGAAGATCCTCGACGAGCTGGAGGAGGTGCGCGCGAGGATCGCCGAGCTGAAGGAGCTGCTGGCGAGCGATGCGAAGATCCTCGAGGTCGTTCTGAGCGAGCTGGAGCAGATCCGCGAACGCTTCGGCGACGAACGGCGCACCGAGATCACCGGCGCCCTCGAGGACTTCACGACCGAGGACCTCATCCCCGACGAAGACATGGTCGTGACGCTCTCGCACACCGGCTACATCAAGCGCAATCCGATCGGCTCGTACAGGGCCCAGCGGCGCGGCGGCAAGGGCGTGATGGGCATGGAGACGCGGGAGCAGGACTTCGTCGAGCACCTCTTCGTGGCTTCGACCCATGCCCACATCCTCTTCTTCACGAACCGCGGCCGCGTTCACTGGCTGAAGGTCTGGGAGCTGCCGCAGCTCGGCCGCGCGGCCAAGGGCAAGGCGCTGGTGAACGTGCTGCAGCTCGCAGAGGGCGAGCGGGTGCAGGCGCTGCTGCCCGTGCGCAGCTTCGAGGAGCAGGGCTTCGTGACGCTCTGCACGCGACAGGGCGTGATCAAGAAGACCGACCTGCAGGCGTACTCGAATCCGCGCCGCGGCGGCATCATCGCGATCAATCTGGAAGAGGGAGACGAGGTGATCGCCGCGCGCCGTACGAACGGCCAGCAGGAGATCCTGATCGCGACGAAGACCGGAAAGTCCGTGCGGTTCAACGAGTCGCAGGTCCGCGCCATGGGTCGCACCGCAACCGGCGTGCGCGGCATCTCGCTGCAGGACGGCGACGCGGTCGTGGGTATGGAGATTCTCTCTCCGGGCGCAACGATCCTGACGGTGACCGAGCGCGGCTACGGCAAGCGCACGCCGCTCGACGACTACCGACTCCAGAAGCGCGGCGGCCTGGGCGTGATCACGATCCGCACCAGTGAGCGAAACGGCTCCGTGATCGGCGTGGCGCAGGTGCTCGACGACGACGAGGTCATGCTGATCACCGATGGCGGGAAGGTGCTGCGCTGCCGCGTCTCGGGGATCTCGACCATGGGCCGCGTGACGCAGGGCGTGACGCTGATGGACCTCGACGCCTCGGAGCGGCTGGTGGCCATCGCGCGCCTCGCCGAGCACGACGACGCCGGCAACGGGAGCGGGACGTCGAACGCATGAGCGGCGCCCTTCGGTGAAGACCGAGGCCTCGCGGCGGCTCTTTGCGCGAGCGCGCCGGCGCATTCCGGGCGGCGTGAACAGCCCCGTGCGGGCCTTCCAGGCCGTCGGAGGCACGCCCCGCTTTCTCGTTCGCGGGCGGGGCTGCCGTGTCTGGGACGCCGACGGCAATGCCTACATCGACTACGTGGGCTCGTGGGGGCCGCTCATCCTCGGCCACGCCGACCCGGCCGTTCTGCGCGCCGCGCGCGCGGCCATGGCGAACGGCACGAGCTTCGGTGCTCCGACGGAGCTCGAGGTGCGGATGGCCGAGACGGTGACGGCCGTGATGCCGGCCGTCGAGATGCTGCGCATGGTGAGCTCGGGCACCGAAGCCACCATGAGCGCGATCCGCCTCGCACGGGCCGTCACCGGCCGCGAGCGCGTGCTCAAGTTCGACGGCTGCTACCACGGGCATACCGACTCTCTGCTCGTGGGCGCGGGCAGCGGCGTTGCGACCCTCGGCATTCCCGGCTCGCCCGGCGTGCCGAAGGCCATGACCGCGCTCACGGTGCAGGCGCCCTACAACGACCTCGATGCCGTCGAGACGGCCGTCGCGCGCTGGGGCAAGGATCTGGCGGCCATCCTGGTGGAGCCCGTCGCGGGCAACATGGGCTGCATCCCGCCTGAGCCCGGCTTTCTCGAAGGCCTTCGCGCACTTTGCGATCGCAGCGGCGCGCTGCTGATCTTCGACGAGGTGATGACGGGCTTCCGGGTCGCTCACGGCGGGGCGCAGGCCCTCTACGGCGTCACGCCAGACCTCACCTGCCTCGGCAAGGTGGTGGGCGGCGGCTTCCCGGCGGCGGCCTACGGGGGCCGGCGCGACCTCATGCAGCGGGTGGCCCCGGCCGGCGACGTCTATCAGGCGGGCACCCTCTCGGGCAATCCCGTCGCCATGGCCGCAGGCCTCGCAACCCTCGAGCGGCTCGCGAAGCCAGGCGTCTACGAGCGGCTCGGAAAGACCTCGCAGACCCTCGTCGCGGGTCTCGCCGAGATCGCCGCCCGCCGCGGCGTCGAGCTCACGACGGCAACGGTCGGCGGCATGTTCGGCTTCTTCTTCCACCCCGGCCCGCTGCGCAGCTTCGAAGAGGCGAAGAAGAGCCACGCGGCCCGCTTCCGCCGCTTCTTCACGGCCATGCTGGAGCGCGGCATCTACCTGGCTCCGTCGGCCTTCGAGGCCGGCTTCGTCTCGCTGGCCCACCGCCCGGCCGACGTCGCCGCGACCCTCGAGGCCGCCGACGGCGCGATGAAGCTCGCTGCCCGGGTGCGTTGAGGCCGGGGGGAGGGTCGGCTAGAGTGCGCGCCGCTTTTCGGGCAGCGCGGCCCCCGGGCCCGCGACCCGGGGCGTGGCGCGCGGAGGCGCGTCTGGCGTGATAGAGCCGGGTCGAGAGCAGCCGGGAGGCGAAGGAGAAGGGAGGGCCCCGCCGCCGGGGCCTGGCAGGCAGGAGGACAGGCCGCCCACAACGCGAGGGATGGCGGCAGCGTACCAGGGAGCGATCGAGGCGGTGCTCGCCGTCGTGCTCGCCACCTTGTTCGGCTACTGGATCGACGGGCGTTTCGGCACCTCCCCGGTCTGCATGTTCCTCGGTCTCGCTCTCGGGTTTGCAGCATTCTTCGTGCGTCTCTTGCGACTGCGTGACCTCATGTCGGGGCCGCGGGGCGAGGGACCAGAGCCTCCGGAGTCGAGTTGACTCGCGCACTGACGCTCCATCCGATGGAACGGCTGAACCTCGGCATCTCGGCCGGTGCGCTCGCCGTATCTCTCGCCGTGGCGTCCCCCGCGTTCTCGGGAAGCCTCGCCCTCGGCGTGGCCCTCGAGGCGGTGAACTTCCGTGCGCTGCGGGAGTCGTCAGCCCGCCTCTTCTCGGGCGAGATCCAGGGCGGGCGGATGTGGGCGCTGCTCTTCGCCTTGCGCCTCGTCATGTTGCTCGGGAGCATGGGCGTGGCCCTGGCCGCCGGTGCGCATCCGATCGGCCTGCTGATCGGCGTCTCCACCATCGTACCCGCGGCGCTGATCGGGGCCTGGGTGATGCGGCCGCCGATCGACCCGGCGGCGCCGAGCCTGGCGCCCGACGATCCGAGCTGGGATCTCTACAGCGTCTGGCGCGCGGCGGAGCGCGATCCGATCGAGGAGGACGAGGCGTGAGTGTCTATGGGCTCCTCTACCACACGCTGCACGTCTCCTGGGTGCTGCAGGCGGCGCTGCTCGCGATCGGGATCCTCGTGGGCCTCAGCTTCGCCGTGCGGCGCCGGCTCGCGACCCCCGACGGGGGCCTCCTGCCCGACGACGGCATCACGCTGCGCAACATGGTCGAGGTGGTCGTCGAGGGTCTCGCGAACCTCGGGCATCAGACCATCGGCCACGAGTACCGCAAGTTCTTCCCGCTCGTGGGCGCCATCTTCTTCTTCATCCTGATCTCGAACCTGCTCGGCCTCGTGCCCGGTGTGGGCGGCGCCAGCTCGGACATCAATACGGGCCTGGCCTGGGCCATCATCGTCTTCTGCGTCTACTGGGGCGCGGGAATCAAGAAGAAGGGCTGGCACTACTTCGACCATTTCATGGGGCCGCCCTTCGAGGTGAACGTCTTCGGCAAGACGAGGCACATTCCGCTGATGGCGCCGCTGCTGCTCCCGATCGAGCTCGTGCTCGACGCCGCGCGCATCGCCACCCTGTCGATTCGTCTTCTCGCGAACATGTTCGCAGATCACACGGTGGTCGCGATCTGGTACGGCCTCGTGCCGCTCGTGATCCCGGCGGTCTTCATGGGCCTGGGCGTCGTGATCTCGATCATCCAGGCCTTCGTCTTCTCGCTGCTCTCGATGATCTACATCGGTCTTGCGATCGAGGATCACCACTGAGGCGATCCCCGGTCGATCCATTTTTCTCCAGGAAAGGAACGTCATGCGGAACTTCGGCAAGCTTCTCCTCTTCACCGTGCTCGCGACCCTCGTCCCGATGGCTGCGCTCGCCCAGGAGGCCGGCGGCCATGGCGGCCCGTCGAACTGGGGCCCTGCCCTCGGCGCCGGCATCGCCTTCGGTCTGGCAGCCCTCGGCTGCGGCCTTGGCCAGGGCCTGACGGCGAGCAACACCACGGCGGGCATCGCGCGCAACCCGGGTGCGGCGGGTGCCATGAACACGCCCTTCATTCTCGGCATGGCGCTCATCGAGTCGATCGCGCTGGTCGGCTTCGTGACGGCGTTCCTCCTGATCGGCCGCATCTGAGAGAGGGAAGGGCGGAGCCTCGGCTCCGCCCGCCCTCTCGATTCCGTCGCCGAGAAAGACGCCGGACGGAGACTCGCCGCGGGCCTCACCCCGTCATAGTTCCCGCAGCGAAAACACGTCTCCGCCCGGCGCCTCGAATCCCGCGAGCCCCCGGTCCCGTTAGAGGGGCGGAAGCGGGACACGCCCGAGGGCGCTCCCCGATGCCTTCGCAAGCCGCATGCCAGCGCCGGCCGGCGCGCGCTGCGACCCGAACGGCTGCGCATTCGCGGCCTTGCACACTTGCGGCGCTGCAGCGGCCGCACGCGCGTGAACCGCGCGCCTTCACGGCCGCGTGAAGCGCGGTCGCCTCGTCGCCTTCGAGGGGCTCGACGGCTGTGGCAAGTCCACGCAGCTCGCCCGCCAGGCAGCGCGGCTACGAGCGGCCGGGCACGACGTCGTGGCCACGCGCGAGCCGACGCAGGGCGAGCACGGGCGCCGCATTCGAGCGCTCGCGGCCGCGGGCCGGCGCGCCGCGCCAGAGGAGGAGCTGGCGCTCTTCGTTGCCGACCGCCGCGCACACGTGGCCGCCGTGATCGCGCCCGCCCTCGCCCGCGGTGCGATCGTCCTCACCGACCGCTACTTCCTCTCGACCGCCGCCTACCAGGGAGCCCGCGGGCTCGACCCCGAGCGGCTGCTGCGAGAGAGCGAGGCCGAGTTCCCGCTGCCCGATCTCGCGCTGCTCTTCACGCTCGACGCGGCCCTGTGTCTAGAACGCGTGCATGCGCGCGGCGAGCCCGAGCCGGCCTTCGAGCGGCTCGACCGGCTCGAGCGCGTGGCCGCATCCTTTGGCGCCCTCTCCCGCCCCTACCTGCTGCGTCTCGAT
>CAYOIG010000619.1:0-4158 GCA_964403915.1 uncultured Myxococcaceae bacterium | reverse complement strand
GGCCGCGCTGGAATGGGGTCGTTAGAGGGCGGGCGCCGCCGGGCCCGCCAGTGATCACGCCGGGGCCTCCGGGCTCCGGGAAGGAGGAACCATGCAGGCTGCGCTTCGCACCCTCACCCGCTGCCTCGTCTGCGGCTTCTCGGAGGTTCGAACCGACGAGGTGGTCGATCGCGGGCTGGTACTGCTCCACGAGTGTCCGCGCTGCGATCACCGCTGGACACAGCGCGGAGCGACCGATTTCCCGGTGCGCGAGCGGCTCGCACGCGCGTCGCGCCGATCCTCCGGTCGCAGCGCCGCATAGCCGAACGGCGCGCGCAGGCCCGTGGTACCGTCGGTGTGTGCGCCTCGTTCTCTACACGGGAAAGGGCGGCGTCGGAAAGACCACCACCGCCGCAGCGACGGCCGCCTGTGCCGCCGCGCGCGGCTGCCGCACGCTCATCGTGTCGGCCGACGCGGCCCACAGCCTCGGGGATGTGCTCGAGCGCAGACTCGGCCCGCTGCCCACGCCCGTGGCTCCCTCGCTCGACGCGCTCGAGGCCGATGCGCGGGCCGAGATGGCCCGCCACTGGGGCCGCGTCCGCGACTACCTTCTCGATCTCTTCCGCCACCAGGGCATCGACGCCGTGGTCGCCGAGGATCTCGCCCTCCTGCCCGGAGCCGAGGAGCTGGCGACGCTGCTGGCGGTCGAAGAGCATGGCCGCGATGGCGGCTACGACCTCGTGGTCGTCGACTGTGCACCGACGGACGCGACGCTGCGCCTGCTCACGCTCCCCGACGTCGCGCGCGGCGCGCTCCGCGTGGCGCTCAAGCTGCAGCAGGCGGTTGCCGGCGTCGTCGGGCCGCTGGCGCGTTCCCTCGTCGCCGCGCCGCTGCCCGACGCCGCAGTGTTCAAGGACGTCGAGCGTCTGCTCTACGAGAAGCTCCGCCGACTGCGGGCGCGCGTCGCATCGCCGCAGACCAGCGTGCGGCTGGTGGTCACGGCCGAGCGCATGGTGATCGACGAGGCGAGGCGTGCCTTTACTGATCTCTCTCTCTTCGACATCGCGTGCGACGCGGTGGTGATGAACCGGCTGCTGCCGGATGCCGCGCGGCGGGAGCCCTTCTTCCGCGACTGGGCGCGGGTCGAGAAGGAGCGCGTCCAGGAGGTCGAGACCCTCTTCTCGCCGCTGCCGCTGCTCGCCGCGACCCTGCGCGACGACGAAGTGCTCGGCGTCGAGGCGCTTCGTGCGCACGGCGAGACGCTCTTCCAGCGCTGCGAGCCCGAGGGCGTTCTCGGCGTGCGTGCTCGCGTGCGTTTCACGGCCGAAAGAGGGGGCTGGCGCGTTGAGCTTCCCCTGCCACACGCCGATCGTGCTGGCCTCGATGTCGCGAAGCTCGGCGGTGAGCTGATCGTGCGAGCGGGAGCGCGGCGGCGCGCCCTCTCGCTGCCACGACGTCTCGCCGCCCTCTCGCTCGCCGGAGCGCGCCTCGAGCGCGACACGCTGGTGGTGCGGCTCGTGCCCTCCGGCCTCGCAGCGTCTGCCCTGGAGAGCCCGCCGTGCGCGTGATCCTGCTGACCGGAAAGGGCGGCGTCGGCAAGACGAGTCTCGCCCTCGCCACCGCGCTCGGCGCCGCTGCGCACGGGCACCGTGCCTTCGTGCTCTCGACCGATCCCGCGCACAGCCTCGGCGACGCTCTCGGCTTCCCGGTCGGTCCGGAGCCGAAGGAGGTCAGCCCCGGCGTGACGGCCCAGGAGGTCGGCGCGCTCGAGGAGCTCGATCGCTCGTGGTCGGCGATCCAGGGCTGGCTCCGGGGTCTCCTGCGCGAGCAGACGGACGAGCTCGTGGCCGAGGAGCTGCTGGTGTTCCCGGGGCTGGAGGAGCTGATGGCGCTTCGTGCCGTGCGCGAGGTCGAGGCGCGCGGCGAGCACGACGTGTGCGTCGTCGACTGCGCGCCCACCGGTGCAACGCTGCGCATGCTGCGCTTCCCCGACGTTCTCCGCATCTTCATGGAGAACTTCTTCGAGGTCGAGCGACGGGGTGCGCGCTGGCTGCGGCCCGTGCTGGGCCGCCTCGGGGGCTCGAAGCTCCTGCCGCAGGAGGAGTTCTTCGATGCCTTCGAGCGCCTCTACGGCGAGATCGAGGACGTGCGACAGATCCTGATGGACAACGACCGCACGAGCGCACGGCTGGTGCTGAACCCGGCGCGCGTCGTGGTCGAGGAGACGCGCCGCTCCTTTGCCTACCTCTCGTTGTACGGCGTCGCGACCGACGCGGTGATCGTGAACCGGGAGCTGCCGCCGCGAGCGGCCGGCGGATGGTTTGCGCGCTGGGCCGAGAAGGAGCGGCGGGAGCAGGCGGAGATCGCGGCTTCTTTCCCCGTGCCCATCCTTCATGCGCCGCTGCATCCGAAGGAGCTGCTCGGGGTAGCGCCGCTGCGCCAGCTCTCCGGGGAGGTCTACGGCGCGGCAGATCCCGCGGCGCTGCTCTTTGCCGGGCGTCCGGTGCGCCTTCGCAAGGACGCGCGCGGTACGGTGCTCGAGATCGATCTTCCGAATGCCTCGAAGGAGGACGTGGACGTCGGCGTCCACGGCGGCGAGCTGCACGTGCGCGTGCGCGACGCCCAGCGCAGGATCTCGCTGCCCGATTCTCTGGCGGGCCGCACGGTGGCGGCCGCGCGGCTCGAGGGCGGCGTGCTGGCCGTCGTCTTCGAGGCCTGACGGCCGCGCAGGGCGGCGTATCGTGATCGACGGCGCTCCGGCGTCGTGATAGGGTTCGCGCGTCGAACGGCCTCCGCTCCGCCCCCACTCGCGTCGTCGCGAGTCCCCTCCCGGAGCCACCGGCAAGGTCCCCGGCTACCGCCGAGCGCGGAGCCCGGACGGCAAGGGGCAGGCATGGCGGTTTCTTCTCGAGGCTTTCTGGTCGCGCTCATGGGCTTCTCGCTGAGCCTGCTCGGTGCGGGGCCGGGCGGGACGCCGCACGTCGTGGACGTACGCGTTGGGCTGCACGACGACGTGACGCGTGTCGTGATCGAACTCGATGCGCGGAGCGGACATCGCATCGAGCGACGGGACGGTCGCGACGGGGCCGCCCTCGCGGTGCGCCTCGACGCGAACGCCGAGCGGCGCCGCATCGCTTCGCGCAGCCCGCTGGTGGAAGCCGTGACCATCGAGCCGGGCGATGGAGGCGCCGTGGCGCGCATCGCGCTGCGCGAGCCGGGGCTCGACTACTCCGAGCTGCTGCTCGATGCGCCGCCCCGAATCGTGATCGACGTCCGCCGGCCGGCGCTGGCCGATCGCAGGAGCCCGCCGGCCGTTGCAGCCGCGCAGCCGGCGGCCAAACCGGCGCCGGCGAACGACGCGCCCGTCGAAGTGCACGAAGAGGCTGCGCTGAGCGAGCCGGCACCGGCGGCTCCGCAGCCGGCCGCCGCAGAAGCGCTTCCGGCAGGAGAGCAGAGCCCTCCTGTGCCGCCCGCGAGCTATCGCGCGCTGGTCCTGGCCCAGCAAACGCCGCCGGTGGCACAGGACCCCGCGGCACGACAGGCCGAGCCCTCGCCTCCGGTTGCCGCGCTGCCTCCCGTTTCCACGCCCCCTTCTCCCGAAGCCGCACCCACTCCGGCACCTCTGGCCGAGGAGCTCGCAGGCGAGCCCCCGGCCGACGGGATCCCGGCCGCGCCTGCCGCAGCGACGGATCCGCTGCGCAGCAGCCTTCGAGCGATCGATCCCGCTCCGGTTCTTCTCGGGCTGGCCGGGCTCGCTGCGGCCGGGATCGTCTGGCGCCGGATTGCCAAGCGCCGCACGCGGGAGCGCGCACTCGAGGAGACCGAGGAGGCGATCGAGGTCTTCGGCGACGCCGTGCTGGCCGAGTCCGAGGAAGAAGAGGATGCTGCGCCGCCCCTGCTCGCACTGGCCGCGCCCCCGGCCGAAGCCCCTGAGCTACCCGGCGCCGCGCCGGAAGACCGACCCCTCCAGACCTGGCAGCCGGTGGCAATCCCGGTGGCCGAGCCCGCGATCGCCGCAGCGCCCTTCGAGGGGCAGCCGGAGGCGTCGTTCGAGCCGCTGGACGCGGAGGCCGGCCCCCTCGAGGAGAGGCTCGCTCGGTTGGAGGAGCGTATCGAGGAGCTCCTCGAAGCCCGGGCGCGCCTCGAGCGCTTCGCGGCGGCGCAGAACGAGGAGCTTCG
>CAYOIG010000618.1:0-2719 GCA_964403915.1 uncultured Myxococcaceae bacterium | reverse complement strand
GACTCGTTCATGTTCGACTCGTTCATGGCCGACTCCTCCAACGCCCGCGCGGCGTCCCTCGGAGCGTGCCGCGGAAGCCCGCTCGCGTCACGTCCCGACCCCGCCGCTGATGGCCTCGAGCTCGCGGCTCCCGGTCTCCGGCAGCAGCAGCAGGATCAGCCCGGCAATCACGAGGGCGAACGCGAGGCTCGACGCCATGAAGGCGATGTTGCCGGAGGATTCCGTCCCCAGGCTGAGGATTGCGAGGCCGAGGGCCGCACCGAGGGTCTCGACCAGCGCGTTCCAGCCCGAGGCCGTGCCGCGGTGCTCCGTCGGGAAGAGCTCGCTCGCGACCGCTCGCGTGATCGTGTGCTGCGCGGTGGTGCAGAAGACGAAGAGGACCCAGGAGACCGGCAGCACCCAGCCCGATCCCTGATAGAAGCAGACCGCGAACAGCGGAAACAGCAACATCACGACGAAGCCCACTCGCCGGCGACCCACACGGTCGCCCAGGCGTCCCGCGAGGATGTTTCCGAGGATTCCGATCGCGCCCCCGAGGATCACCATGGTCGAGAACTGCCAGGGCGCCCAGCCATGGACGGTCTGCACGAAATAGCCCGTGAACTGGAAGACGGGCGCGCTGCCGGCAGCGACCAGCAAGGCGACGGCGCCGATGCCGAGCGCGCGCATGGGATCGCCACGCAGCATGCTCTCGATCGGACCGAGCCAGCCGCGCAGCCCGGCCGTCCGCGCAGGCTCCCCGGCAGCGTCGCGGTAGCGCTCGAAGCGCGCCGTCTCGCGCACGCCGCGACGAAACAGCGGGAAGAGGAGCACGGGCACGAGCCCCACCGCGTAGAGCGCGCGCCAGCCAAAGGGCAGCACGTCGACGAGCGAGAAGACGAGCGCACCGAAGCCGACGCCGCAGGCCGCGAGCGCTCCCGTCATGCCGATGCCCCAGCCCCGGTGCTCGGCCGGGAACTCCTCCGTCACGATCACGACCGCGCACGACATGGCCGTCACCATGAAGGTGCGCGCGGTCATCTGCAGTGCCACGAACTGCCAGGGGGTCTGGGCGAATGCCGTGAGGAACGTGAATACGCTGATGCCGAGAACGGAGGCGAGGAACAGCCGGCGCCGGCCCCAGCGGTCGGCGATGGGGATGAGCAGGAAGGCCGGGAGCGCACCGAGCCGGATCACACCGAGGTATCCGCCCATCTCGCTCTCGTCGATCGCGAGGCTCCGGGCGATGTGCTTGAGCGCCGACGTCAGCATCGAGAGGTCGTAGCTCTCGAAGAAGAGCGCCAGCGACACCAGCCCCAGCAACCGCAGCAGGTCGTCGGAGATCGGCGGAACGCTGCCGAGAAAGGACGGGATCCACCACGGGTTGCTGCGGCGCGGCGTCACACCCGGCGCCGCGCCGCCAGCGGGTTCGGCGACTTTGCGAGCGTCAGGAGATCGGTGCATACCGCCGGCGGGCTTCCTCCGGCGAGAGCTTCGACGCCTTCGCGATCTCCGCGAGGCGCACCGGATCATCGAGATCGGCGCGCTCGATCCGGGTCTGCAGTGCGCGTGCGCAGGCGAAGGAATCCGTTCGTACGTCCACCTCGCGCACGCGCGTACGCCCGGTCTTCGCGTCCATCAGCTCCGCGAAGGGAATCGGCACGATCCGCCCGGCCTGGCGCGTGATCAGGGCGCCCGACTGGCCCGCGAGCAGCGTCTGCACCGCGCCCACGCCGAGATCCCGCGTGTAGTCACGATCGAAGGCCGTCGGCGGCACGCAGCGCAGCTCGTAGCCCACGTCCTTGTCACCGATCGTGACCTTCACGCCGCGGGCGGCGAGGCTCGTCGCGACGGCGGTGCGGAGCAGCTTCCCGAGCGGCACCTCGGCGAGGCGCACGTGGCCGTGCTCGTCGCGCTCGACGTCCTTCATGAAGTCGAGCTCCGCGGGGTCGAAGCGCTCGGCGATGCCCTCGGCCAGCACGGCCACGCCGTGTCCGTTGCCTTCGACGCGGCGCTTGACGACCGCGCCCTCCAGCGTCCGAACCACGTCCTCGAGCCGGATCGGCCCGGACGGAAACTCCTCCGGGATCAGCGCGATCGTGGCGCCCGCCGCCTTCGCCGCACCGAGCGCGAGAAAGCCCGCCTTGCGGCCCATCAGCACGAGGAAGTACCAGCGGCCGGCCGTCTTCGCGTCCTCGAGCATGGCCGAGACGACGGCGGCCGCATGCTCGCGCGCCGTCTCGAAGCCGAAGGTCGGGATGCCGTCCGGCAGCGGAAGATCGTTGTCGATGGTCTTCGGCACGTGAACGACCTTGATGCGCCCCTCCGCGGTGTCGGAGACCCGCTTGGCCGAGAAGGCCGTGTCGTCGCCACCGATGGTGATGAGATGGTCGATGCCGAGCGCGCCCAGCGACTCGACGACGGCCGCGAGATGTTCGGGCTTCTTCGTCGGATTCGCGCGTGCGGTGTGGAGGATCGACCCGCCCTGGAGGTGGATGCTCGCCACGTCCTCGGGAAGCAGCGCACGGACACGGTCGGTCCTCCGCTCCATCAGGTGCGAGAACCCGTCCATGAGGCCGATCGCACGATGCCCGTGCCGTGCCGCCATCAGCGCCGCGGCCCCGATCACGCCATTGATGCCGGGGGCAGGCCCGCCCCCCACCACGATGCCGAACGTCGCCATGCTTCCTCCGTGACTCGGCAGCTAGCGCTGGATGCGGCGCAGGCTGCGCATGAAGAG
>CAYOIG010000617.1:0-4034 GCA_964403915.1 uncultured Myxococcaceae bacterium | reverse complement strand
CCGTCACGCGGACCTCGAGCACGAGGTTGCGCAGATCCACGGTGCAGCCGTCCACCCAGGAGGCGTCGGCTACGTGCTCGTAGGCCTGCTGCAGGGTCTGCACGTCGGCGCAGGAGATCTGGCGCAGGATCGGGGTGGGGGCATCCATGCGGGGCCCTATCGGCCGCGCCCTCGCGGAACTTTCGCGAATTCGCCCGGATCGTCTCGTGAGGGCCTACGAACGGCAACAAGGCGGCAAGCGCGGTGCCACGCGCCGTCAGGCCTTCATCACCGCTCGCACGACGTACTCGGGATCCACCTTGCGGGCCGGCTCGCGGCGGGCGAGGGCCGCCTCCAAGGCCGGGGCCAGCCGGTCTAGCTTCTTGCGCTCGCGCTCGGCCTCGCCTTCGTGGAACTCGGGCATCACCTCGCGCGCGAAGAGCTCCATGCTCTCGCAGATGTGCTCATGCCGGTTGCGGCCGGCCTGGGAGACGAAGATCACCTGGTCGACGCCGGCTTCCGCGTAGCCCCGAAGGAGCTGACGGATCTGCGCGGGAGTTCCGATGGCGCCGCGCAGCGCGCCGAGGCCTTTCTCCATGAGCTGCGCGCCGAGGGGCTGGCCGGTCTGCGCGGCAATCCGGCGATCGAATCCGAAGCGGCTGCGGTTGCGCTGGAACTCCTCCCAGACGTTCGTCACGCCCGGGCGGTGCTGGCCGAAGATGTAGTAGTGCGCGAGCGAGTAGCCGAGGAAGTGGCCGCCATCGAGGCCGCGCTCGATCGCCTCCTCCTCGCGCTGGTGGCACATCATCGGCAGCACGGCCGCGAGGTTCGGGTTGACGGCGAAGCCCGCCGGAATGCAGGCGCTCGACGCCAGCGTTGCGTAGTAGTCGTCGACCCAGAGCTTCGCCTCCGCCGGCTCGACGAAGGAGAAGGAGAGAGCGCCGATGCCCTTCTCCGCCGCCAGGTGGATGGTTTCGCGGCGGCTGCACGCAACCCACAGCGGCGGGTGCGGCTTCTGCAGCGACTTCGGCAGCACGTTGCGCGGCGGCATCTCGAACCACTTCCCCTGCCAGCCGGCGAAGGGCTCCTCGACGAACATGCGCGCTGCGGCATCGAGATTCTCGAGCCACTGATCCCGCTTGGTCTCACGATCGATCCGGAAGCCGCCGAGCTCGGCCTCGGACGAGGCCTCGCCCGTGCCGAACTCCACGCGGCCGTCGGAGACGAGGTCGAGCGTCGCGATGCGCTCCACCACGCGGGCGGTGTGGTTGAACTGGATCGGGAGCTGCACGATTCCGTGGCCGAGGCGGATCTTCTTCGTCCGCTGGCTGCACGCGGCGAGGAAGACCTCGGGAGCCGAGGAGTGGCTGTACTCCTCGAGGAAGTGGTGTTCCACCTCCCAGACGGTGTCGAAGCCGAGGCGATCGGCGAGCTCCACTTGATCGAGCGCATCCTTGTAGAGCCGGTGTTCGTCGTCCGGGCCCCACGGCCGGGGAAGCTGGTGCTCGTAGAAGATCCCGAACTTCATGACGTCACTCCCGGGTGTCGGAGGGCAATGCGGCTTCGGTGGCGCACAGGCGCTCGCACAGCTCCCAGAGCGCGCGCCGGTCGTCCGCCGACTCCTTCGTGAACGGGAGCAGGTGCGTGCGGCGAGGCTCGCGGTCGAAGACGAAGCGCCCGGCAAGGCTGCGCGCGCGCGGCGAGGCTGCGAGCCACACCACGGTGTCGGCTCCCTCGGCCGGCGTGCGCAGGACGTACTTCGTGAGGCGGTGAAAGCGCGGAAGAGAAGTCCGGACGGACGGCGTGTCCGCCCAGCCCGGATGCATCGCGCTCACGACCACGGAGGTTCCTGCGAACGCCTCGGCCCAGAGCTCGGCGAGGACGACCTGCGCCCGCTTCGTCTCCGCGTAGGCCTGCACGCCGTCGTACGGGCGGCGCTCCCAGTTGGGATCGCCGAGCTCGAGGCGCTGCGTGTACATGCCGCCCGAGGAGACCCAGATCACGCGGCCATCGTCGGACTTCTCGAGCCTCTGCCGCAGCAATCGGGTCAGCAGGAAGGGGCCCACGACGTGCGTGGCCAGCGTGAGCTCGAGGCCCTCGGGCGTCACGCTGCGCTGGTCGGGGAGCAGGCCTGCGTTGTGGACGAGCACGTCCACCGGCTGCTCGGCGAGCTGCTCGCCGGCCGCGCGCACGGCGCCGAGATCGGAGACGTCGAGGGGCACGAGCTGGACGTTTCGGTTGCCGGTCTGCGCACGGATGCGCTCGGCCGCCTCCTCGCCGCGCTCGCGGCTGCGGCACAGCAGCACGGTCTCGGCGCCGAGATCGGCGAGGGCGAGGGCCGTCTCGAAGCCGATGCCGGAGTTGGCTCCGGTTACGAGGCAGCGCCGGCCCGAGAGATCGACGTCGAGATCCTCGGAACGAAATCGGAGCGAGTGGATCCGGAAGCCCGTGCGATCGAAGGAGCTCACGATGAACGGATCGACGATGCGTCCGAGGGTGTGGCCGAGAAGCTCGCGCGAGCGTGAGCGGGGCTCTGCCTCGTCGATGGCCGGCACGCCCGGCGCGAGCGCAGCCAGGACGTCGTCGACCGGCGGGTGGTCGCCCGCCTCGCGGCTCACGTAGCGGTAGGCGAGATCGCCGCTCGGCCGGATCACGAAGACGCCGCCGAGCTGCCAGGCATCGCCCTGCACCTCTCCCTGCCGGGCTCCCGTGCGCAGGGCGCGCAGCGCGTTGCGCGCGAGCCGGGGGGAGAGAACCTCCCCACGACCGCGACGCAGACCCGCCGCGCGGTAGGCGCGCAGCTCCGGATCGACCAGCAGCGGCCCATCCAGCGCGTAGTCCTCGCGGAAGGCCCGAGCGAAGCTCGCTGCGCCGTTGCCCACGATCACCAGCTCGCCGCCGCGGGCACGGATCTCGTCCTCTCGGCCGCGCAACTGCGCGACTTGCTCGCGGCAGAAGAGTCAGCCGAAGTGACGGATGAAGACCAGCACCACCGGCCGCTCGCGCCAGTACGTGCCGAGCGGGCGCGTCTCTCCCTGCCAGTCTGCGAGCTCGATGCCGGCCAGACGCGTGGAAGTTCGCAGGATCGCTCTCCCATTGGCGCGGTCTCGAGACCCCGCGCCCCGAACCAAGACTATCTCGCGGCCGCGCGCCTGCCGTGCGTGCTCGTTGGGGGCCTCACCGAGGGCGTCGGGGCGATTTGCGGCTTTCCTTCATAAAGGTAAAATGCTCTCATGGCGAAGCGCAAGACCACCGTCTATCTGGAAGAAGGCCTTCTGCGCGCAGCGCGGATCGAGGCGGCCCGTTCCGGACGCTCTGATTCGGAGGTTCTGGAGGAGGCTCTGCGCCGGCTTCTCGGCCTCGACGTCGCCGATCGGGTCTGGGCACGCAACGCCGCCGAGCCCCTCGATGCCGAGACCGCCTTGAAGCTCGCGTACGAAGAGCTCTCGGCCGTGCGGGCACGGCGCCAGCGCCCGGCGGCGCGCTGATTGCGGGCCGTGGTGGATCCGGGCGTGCTCGTGGCCGCCCTTCTCACCCCGGCTGGCGCTCCGGCCGAGATTGTTCGCCATGCGCGAGATGGGCTGATCGAGATCGTCGTGAGCCCGCATCTGCTCTCCGAGCTCGCGGAGGTTCTGACGCGCGAGCGCTTCCGTCGCTATTGCACGCTCGACGAAGCGAGCGAGTACGTCGAGGGTCTGGCTCGCCTCGCGATCACGGTTTCCGATCCTCCTGCCGAGCGCGGCATGACCCGCGATCCGGACGACGACTATCTGGTGACCCTGGCTCGGGTGGCAGGAGCCGACGCGCTCGTCTCGGGAGATCGTGATCTGCTCGATGCTGCGATCGAGCCTCGCGCCGTGACACCAGCGGCATTCGTGGCCCGGCTCGCGCATCGGGCGTGACCCGCGACGCCTGCGACCGAGCCACGGGTGGTCGCGTCGGGCCGGTGGCGGGGCGCGGCGGCCTGTGGGAGCCTCGGCGCGCATGCCGAAGCCGCTGCGGCGCCTCGCATTGCAGTGTCTCCTCCCGGCGATCATCGGCATCGCAACCGGCGC
>CAYOIG010000616.1:0-7603 GCA_964403915.1 uncultured Myxococcaceae bacterium | reverse complement strand
GTCGATGGCCCGCCGTCGTCACTCCTGAAGGCAAGGCGCGCCTCGGCGAGCAGCTTCCGCATGTCGCGCAGCGCTAGCTCTGCCAGCTCGGCGCGGCCCTCGGTGAGGGCCAGTGGGCTCGATACGCTGCTGTAGGTGGCACCTACAGCAGCCTTGGTTCGCTGGATCGGCTTCCGCTTGTCCGACATGGTCCGCGCGCTCCAACGCGGGCTCCGGGAGGTTGTGCTCGGGGCAGGGAGCGGAGCGGCTCCTCTTCGGCTGGCCGGCCTAGCCCCGAGTCGAGATCAGTCTACGCGATGCCCTCCAGGGGTCACCCTACACGGAAAAGCGTGGTGGGAGTTTGGTGGGAGTCTGGAACTTCAGAGCCCTTCCGAGCCGGCTCGCAGGGTCTCGCAACCCCGCAAGATCCCGTTGTTTCAGCGGAAGGGAGAGCGTCCGGGTCAGATTAGGAAACCGCTGCTCTATCCCCTGAGCTACGGGGGCGCGGAGACGGACGTTAGCGAAGATTCGGTGGCTCTCGTGAGGCGGCCGACCGGCGCGCGCGGCGCCGAGGGGGCGCGGCTGCTTCGACGTTCACGGCCGCCGATCTCCCCTTCCGTCAGTATTCGAGCACGGTGTGGACGGTGGGCACCTCGAGGCGCCCTCTTCCGCCCAGCGCCGAGAGCTCGATCAGGAACGCGCAGCCGACGAGGTCGGCCTGCGCGCCGCGCGCGAGCTCGATCGCTGCGCACGCCGTGCCGCCCGTGGCGATCAGGTCGTCGATGATCAGCACGCGCTGTCCCGGGGTGACTGCATCCACGTGCATCTCCACGGTGTCGCTCCCGTACTCGAGGTCGTAGCTCGCGCTCACGGTCTGCCACGGCAGCTTCCCCGGCTTGCGCACGATCACGAGCCCGGCGCCGAGCGCCAGCGCCACGGGCGCACCCAGCAGGAAGCCGCGCGACTCGATGCCGAGCACGCGCTCGATGCCCGCCTCCCGGAACGGCTCGGCGAGGGCCTCGACGGCGCGCGAGAGGCCGCGCGGATCGGCCAGAAGTGGGGTCACGTCACGAAACAGGATCCCCGGCTTGGGGAAGTCGGGCACCTCGCGCACCAGGCGCCGGAGGTCACTCGCATCATCGGACGGCGGCATGTCTTCTCCCGTGTCAGGGCAGGTAGAGGATCGGGTTGTCGGGTTTGCGCTGGCGTCGGATCTCGAAGTGAACGTGAGGTCCGGTCGCATTGCCAGTCTCACCGGCCTCTGCGATCACGTCACCCTTCTCTACGAAATCACCCGATTCGGCGAAGTTCTTCTCGTTGTGGGCATAGAGCGAGGTGTAGGGCCCCGCGTGGCGCACCACGACGAGGTTGCCGTAGGCACCGAGCGGCGCGCTATAGACGACCTTTCCCGCCTCGGCGGCCCGCACGGGCGTACCCTCCGGCACCGCGATGTCGATGCCATCGTGGGCGCGGCCGTTCTCGGGCGCGAAGCAGGTCGTGATCTTGCCCCGCGCAGGCCACTCGAAGGTGACGTCGGCCTCGCGCCGCGCCAGCTCCTGCCGCTCCTGCCGGAGCGCGCCGGGAAGCACGCAGCCCCGCACCAGCGGCACCGGCTCGACCAGCGCTGGCGCCTCGTCCCCCGGCAGCGGGTCCACTCCCGGGACGAAGATCCTCGTCCCGGCCGCGATCTGGTGCGGATCCTCGATCTGGTTCGCTTGCAGGAGGGTCTCTACCGCGATCCCGTAACGCTGGGAGAGCTGCCAGAGCGTCTCACCCCGTTCGAGCTCATGGTAGAAGCCCCGCCCGACGTGCGTCTCCGGCACTGCCGGCCCCTGGGAGCTGGAGCAAGCCACCAGCAGCGCGAACAGGAGGCAGACGGCTAGGCGGCCCACCCGTTCGCTCCCACCAGGTCGACGAAGCGACACCGCCCCAGATTCTCGCGCACGAGCCCGCGTTCGGTCCTTCGCACGCGGAAGAGGACCTGCTCCTCCCGCGTGCCGATCGGCGCCACCAGACGCCCACCAGGGCCGAGCTGCTCGAGCAAGGGGGGAGGAATCGCCGGCGCTCCGGCGGTGACGAGGATGGCATCGAACGGGGCATCGACCGGGCGGCCGAGGCTTCCGTCGCCGAGATGGACCACGACGTTGGCGACGCCGAGGTCGTCTAGGGCACGGCGGGCGCGGGCGGCGAGCCCGGGCAGCCTCTCCACGGAGACGATCTGCGCCGCGAGCCGCGACAGCACGGCCGACTGGTAGCCGGAGCCGGTGCCGATCTCGAGCACGCGCTCCGTGCCGGTGAGCCCGAGCGCTGCGGTCATGATCCCCACGCTGGCGGGCGCCGAGATCGTCTGACCGTCGCCGATGGGGAGCGCCGCGTCTGCGTAGGCCTGCACCTGCAGCGCCTCGGGAACCAGCCGGTGCCGCGGAACGGCCTCGAGCGCGGCCAGAACGCGGGCATCGGCGAGACCCGCCTTGGCCAGACGCTCGACCATGCGCCGCCGCTGGGGCGCGAACGCGTCGCGCCGCAAGCCCGTCCGAATCGTCACGGACTACCCCCCGCTCGCAGCTTAGATCGCAAGCCTGCGGGCAAGCAAGGGATCCCGCGGGCCTATGCGAAGCGCCCGGCCGTGTCCGCCGCTGCGACAGCGGCCCGGGCTTCCGGGGAGCGCACGAGCTCCCAGACCGTGAGGGCCAGGGCGCGCGCCGCTTCCAGGAGCCCGGCCGCGCCCGCCGCCGAGGCCGTGGCGTCGGCGAAGGCTCGCGTGTGCAGCTCGAGCCGCGTGCCAATCGGAAAGTTCGGATGGAGGGTGGGCACCACGCGCGAGACGTGCGTGATGTCGCTCGATCCGATGTTCGCGTCGGGCGCGTGGTCCGTCTCTGCGAGACCGAGCCGTGCA
Organism: uncultured Myxococcaceae bacterium; assembly: GCA_964403915.1. Classification (GTDB taxonomy): domain Bacteria; phylum Myxococcota_A; class UBA9160; order UBA9160; family UBA9160; genus MYXO. The sequence continues at coordinate 4,728 of CAYOIG010000616.1, read as the reverse complement.
AGCTGGCGCCGGTAGACCGCGGCGAGGGCGAGATTCGGACGCATGGGCGGCGACGCGCCCGCGACCTCGGCGGATTCGAGCCGCGTGCCGCTTGCTTCGGCCGCTCCGCGAGCGCAGGCCTGTACGCGCGCCGTGACACCGCCGAGCGTCTTCTCGTCGAGGGCACGCACCCAGACCCGGGCCGCAGCGCGCTCCGGAATCACGTTCGGGGCACGCCCTCCTTCGGTGACGATCGCATGGACCCGCGCCGTCCGCGGAAGCTGCTGGCGCAGCAGGCCGATGGCAACGAGAAGCTGGACGACACCGTCGAGGGCATTGATCCCTTCCTCGGGGTAGGCCGCGGCATGGGCTGCCCTGCCCTGGAAGACGAAGTCGAATTTGCGGTTGCCGAGAAAGAGCCGGTGCGCGCGGCGCATGTCCGAGGCATGCGCCATGAGCGCGGCGTGGACGCCCGCGAAGACGCCGGCCTCCACCAGGCGCCGCTTGCCGAGGCCGATCTCCTCGGCCGGGCAACCCACAACGCGGAGCGCGAGCTGCTCGGGAGGCAGAGTCGCCGCAATCGCCGCGGCGGCGAGCAGGCTGGCCGGACCCGAGAGGTTGTGGCCACAGGCATGGCCGATCTCGGGGAGGGCATCCATCTCGGCGAGCAGCGCCACGCACAGCGGCGCCTCGCGCCGGCCCCAGCGAGCAACGAAGGCCGTTTCGAGCCCCGCGCTGCCCGATTCGACCTCGAAGCCGCGCGCCAAAAGAAAGGCCCGGTAGCGCTCGCTGGCGCCGTGCTCCTCCAGGGCCAGCTCGGGGTGCGCGGTCATCCAGCGCGTCAGCGCCAGCGCTTCGGGGGCCTCCCGCTCGATCACTGCGAGCAGGGGCTCGTGCCCTGCCGCCACTTCGGGCCCGAGCTGGGGCTCGTGATACGCCATGCCGACCGTCTCGGCGCGCAGTCGCGCGTACTGGAGCGCCCTCGCGACGGGTATCATGCGCGCACCAGCCGGTCGGGAAGGGGTTCCGAACCGGGCGACCCGAGACGCGCCGGCCCGCGCGCGAGCGGAGGAGAGAGCGTGCCTGGATTCGTGATCCGCTGGCTGATCGTCGCACTCGGTCTCTGGGTGGCCGAGCAGATCCTGCCCGGCATCGAAATTTCCGACGTCGCCACCCTGCTGCTCGCGGCAGCTCTGCTCGGCTTCGTGAACGCGGTCGTTCGCCCGCTGATCGTGATTCTCACGCTGCCGATCACGCTCGTGACGCTCGGCTTCTTCCTGCTCGTGATCAACGCGCTGATGCTCGAGCTGGTGGCGGCACTGCTGCCAAAGGTGCACGTCGCAGGCTTCTGGGATGCCTTCCTCGGCTCGATCATCATCAGCATCACCGGCTGGGCGGCCTCGTCGCTGATCGGCCCGACCGGACGCGTCGAGCTTCTGGTGGTCGAGCGCCGGACGTAGGCTGCACGAGCGGCTGCCCGTTCAGAACGGCCACTGCCAGCCGGCGAGCGCCGGATCATCGATGCCGTGCTCGTGCGCATGCGTCCGGCACTCGATCCGCTGGTTGCGGAAGCGCTCCTTGGCGTGGGCGCCGGCCACGCGCAGCCGCGGCACACGGTCGATCACGTCGATCGCGAGGCTGAAGCGGTCGACCTGATTCTCGATCGCGAGCTCGAGCGGCGTATTGATGCTGCCCTTCTCCTTGTAGCCGCGCACGTGCAAATTGCCGTGGTTGGTGCGCCGGTAGGCGAGACGATGGATCAGCCACGGATAGCCGTGGAAGTTGAAGATGATCGGGCGGTCGGTGGTGAACAGGCCATCGAAGTCCCGGTCGCTCAGGCCGTGCGGATGCTCGGTGTCGGGCTGCAGCCGAAACAGATCGACCACGTTCACGAAGCGGATCTTCAGGTCTGGAAACTCCGCTCGCAGCAACGCCGTGGCCGCCAGCGCCTCGAGCGTCGGCACGTCGCCTGCCGAAGCCATCACGACATCGGGCTCGCCGCCGTCGTCGTTGCTGGCCCAGTCCCAGATACCGATGCCCTTGGTGCAGTGCGTGATCGCCGCCTCCATGTCGAGGTACTGGAGATGGAGCTGCTTGTCGGAGACGATCACGTTCACGTAGTTCTCGCTGCGCAGGCAGTGGTCTGCCACCGACAGCAGGCAATTGGCGTCGGGGGGAAGGTAGATGCGCGTCACGTTCGCGCTCTTGTTCACGACCACGTCGAGAAAGCCCGGATCCTGATGGGTGAAGCCGTTGTGATCCTGGCGCCACACGGTGGATGTGATGAGGAGATTCAGCGAAGCGATCTCCTCGCGCCAGGAGAGGTGGTTGCAGATCTCGAGCCACTTCGCGTGCTGGTTGAACATGGAATCGATGACGTGCACGAAGGCCTCGTAGGTCGAGAGGAACCCGTGTCGCCCGGAGAGGAGATAGCCCTCGAGCATGCCTTCCATCGTGTGCTCGGAGAGCATCTCCAGCACGCGCCCGTCGGGAGCGAGCTCCGTGCCGTCGGCGTCCTCGGGAAGGCGCTCGGCAATCCAGAACTTCTTGCTCACCTCGTAGATCGCGTCGAGCTTGTTCGAGGTATTCTCATCGGGCCCGAACACCCGGAAGCTCGAGCCGTTCTCCCGCATCACGTCGCGCAGCAGCGCACCGAGAGGCCGCGTATTCTCGGCACGCACCTGGCCGGGCTTCGCGACCGCGACGGCGTAGCTCCGGAAGTCCGGCATGCGCAGGGCCTTCTTGAGCAGCCCGCCGTTGGCATGCGGGTTGGCGCCCATGCGCCGGCGGCCCTCGGGCGCCACCCGGCGCAGGGAGGGCACGGGCTCGCCGCTCGTATCGAAGAGCTTCTCCGGCTCGTAGCTCCGCATCCACTGCTCGAGCAGCGCGAGATGCGCGGGGTTCTTCTTCACGTCGGCGATCGGCACCTGATGGGCGCGCCAGAAGCCCTCGAGCCGGTGGCCATCCACGTGCGCGGGGGCCGTCCAGCCCTTGGGCGTCCGCAGCACGATCATCGGCCAGCGAGGCCGCTTCGCGATGCCCGAGCGCCGGGCTTCCTGCTGAACCTCGCGGATCTGCTCCACACAGCGATCGAGCGTCGCGGCCATCCTCTGGTGCATCGCCCGCGGCTCGGAGCCCTCGACGAAGTGCGGTGTCCAGCCGCAGCCGCGGAGCAGACTCTCGAGCTCGTCGTGCGTGATGCGCGCGAGCAGCGTGGGATTGTTGATCTTGTAGCCGTTCAGGTTGAGGACGGGGAGCACCGCACCGTCGCGGATCGGATTCAGGAACTTGCTCACGTGCCAGGAGGTGGCGAGCGGGCCGGTCTCGGCCTCTCCGTCGCCGACCACCGCCGCAACGATCAGCTCCGGGTTGTCGAAGGCCACGCCGCAGGCGTGCGAGAGCACGTAGCCGAGCTCGCCGCCCTCGTGGACCGATCCGGGCGTCTCGGGCGTGCAGTGGCTGCCGATCCCACCCGGAAACGAGAACTCGCGGAAGAAGAGCGCGAGCCCCTCTTCGTCGAGACTCTTCTCGGGATAGACCTCGGAGTACGTCCCCTCCAGATAGAGGGGCGCCAGCACCCCCGGTGCGCCGTGGCCCGGCCCGGCCATGAAGATCGCATCGAGATCGTACTTGCGGATCGCGCGGTTCATGTGCGCGTAGACGAACGAGAGGGCCGGGCTCGCCCCCCAGTGGCCGAGCAGCCGGTTCTTGATGTCCTCCGGCGCGAGCGGCCGGCGCAGCAGGGGATTGCCCTGCAAGTAGATCATGCCGAGGGCGAGGTAGGTGCAGGCACGCCAGAAGGCGTGCAGCTCCTCGAGCTCGGCGGGCGCGAGCGGCGCATCCGTGGTGTCGGGGGCGTTCGTGGTCATGGATTCGGCTCCCTCCGCGCAGTGCGTCTCTTGCGGAAATCGCCGCGAAGCCGTCTCAGGCCGCGAGGAGCAGTGTTCCGGCGACCGCAATCCCCGCGCCCGCGAATCGCGTGACGACCGGTCGCGTCGACCGGGCAAGACCGATCGCGAGGCCGATGCCAAGGCCATGCAGGAGAGCCGTCGCGAGAACGAAGCCCGCCCCGTAGCCGGTGGCTCCCGCGTCAGGAGCCATCTCGGTGCCGTGGGCGTGGCCATGGAACACGGCAAAGACTGCACACAGCGTTGCGCCGAGCGCGACCGGCGCGCGCAGGCCGAAGGCGATGGCCCCGCCGAGCACCACGACGGAAAGGGCGATGCCGGCTTCCACCGCGGGCAGCGAGACGCGTGAGAATCCGAGCCCACCCCCCACCAGCATGAAGCTCACGAAGGCGAGCGGCCAAGCCCAGGCCGCCCGGCCGCCGACACCGCCGGCCCACAGGCCGACCGCGACCATGGCGAGAACATGGTCGAGACCGCTCACCGGATGCAGGAAACCGCCATGGAAGCCAGCCAAACCGCCAATCCCCGTATGCGCCGCAGCCGGCATCGCAGCCAGGAGTGACAGTGCACAGAGACCGAGCACGGCACGGCGAGGCGACATCCTGTGACTCCTCCTCGAGGCTCGACTTGGTGCCGGACACGGACCCGCCGATGGCCTGCGCATCGGCCGACGCGCCCCGCCCCGCGCGCGCCGCGAGCCTTCGAGGTGCGAGGGGTTCGAGTGGTCGGGCCGGCGAGATTTGAACCCGCGACCTCCTGAACCCCATTCAGGCGGGAAGCCGCGTAACCGCCTGATTCTTCTCAACGCTCTCCGGTGTCGTTTTCTCGTGTAAGCACTTTG
>CAYOIG010000615.1:0-1963 GCA_964403915.1 uncultured Myxococcaceae bacterium | reverse complement strand
AGGTCGAGCTCGGCCTCGCCCGGCGGAGGGTCGCCGCGACCGAGCAGCACGGCCGCAGCGACCAGCGCAACCAGGAACGTCCCGATGACGAGTCTTCTCATGCGGCGTCCTCCTCGGCCCCGAAGCTCAGGAGCCGACGTGGGGATGGTCTCCGAGCCAGGCCGTGAGCGCGAGCATCAGCGCGATGCCGAGGACGAAGGGCAGCGTGTAGATCCACTGGCCGCGGTGCTCGGGCTCGTGCAGCTCCGGGATCAGATCCGAGGCCGCGACGTAGATGAACATCCCGGCCGTCGCCGTCAGGAACCAGCCGATGTGGGGCTCGACCAGCTCCCGGAAGTAGAAGCACGCGAGGGTGCCGACGACGGCCGTCAGGCCCGACGCGAAGTTCACGAGCAGGGCCTTGCGCGGTGAGAGCTTGCCGCGGACGAGGATGCCGTAGTCGGCGATCTCCTGCGGGATCTCGTGCGCGACCACGGCCACGGTGGTGGCGAAGCCGACGGCCGGGCTCGCGAGGAAGCTCGCCGCGATCACCACGCCATCCACGAAATTGTGTACGGCGTCTCCGATCAGGATCATGTAGCGCGAGGCGACGGCGCGGCCCTCTTCGTGGACGTGGAAGCCGTGCAGGAAGCGCTCGAGGAAGAAGAAGACGATCATGGCCGCAAGCGCTGCGCTGAAGACGCGGCCATCGCCCCCCGCGCGCTCGATGGCCTCCGGCAGCAGCTCGAGGAAGACGGTCGAGAGCAGGACGCCGGCCGCGAAGGAGAGGAGCAGCATCTCGGAGCGCTCGGTCCAGCGTCGCGAGAACGCGAAGACGACCCCGACGAAGGAGATGAGGCTGATGGCGAGCGTTGCGATCAGTGCCTGAGCGAGGGGAGACACGAAATGAGACCTCGGTCAGGTTTCGAAGGCCGATGGTGGGGCCTTCCGCCCCGAAGCGTCAAGTGCTTGACTCGCCGCAGGCCGTGTGGTGGACTGCTCCCCGCGCTGCATCCTGCAAGCCGCGAGGGCCCGAGCGGCCGTGCTTCTGCTCGACTTCTTCTCGACGGTCCTCCTGCAGACGTTCCGGGTTCTCTACGACGGCGGGATCTTCGTCCTCGTCGGCTTCGCCGTGGCGGGCCTCGTCCACGTCCTCATCGATCCGGACCGCATCGTTCGCTACCTGGGCGGGCGCACGATGCGCTCGGCGGCCGTGGCTGCCCTGCTCGGCGCACCCCTCCCGCTCTGCTCCTGCGGCGTGCTCCCGGCCGCGATGGCCCTGCGGCGAAAGGGCGCGAGCCGTGAGGCGACCCTCTCCTTCCTGATCACCACGCCCGAGACCGGCGTCGACTCGGTCGCAGTCACGTACGCCTTCTTCGGGCCGCTGCTCGCCATCGTGCGGCCGATCGTGGCCATCGTGACCGGCCTCGTGGCGGCGGCCTTCTCGCTGCGCAGCGCCGCGGCGAACGCAGAGCCCGAGCTCCCGGCCGATCTAGGCTGCCCCACCTGCCAGCCAGATGCCGTGGCGCCACCGGCGCATGGTCACGGCGGTGTGGGCGACGCGGAAGGGACGCCGGGCGCGCGGAGCCGGCTCCGGCTCGCCGCGCGCTACGCCTTCGTCGATCTCTTCGACGATCTCGGCTTCTGGCTCCTCTTCGCCTTCCTGCTGACGGGCCTGCTCTCTGCCGTCCTGCCCGATGATTTCTTCGCGCGCCTGCTGCCGGGAACGGTCGTGCCGATGCTCGCGATGATCGCGATTGGGGTGCCGCTATACGTCTGCGCCAGCGCCTCGACGCCCCTGGCTGCGCTCTTCGTGGCGAAGGGCGCTTCGGTCGGCGCCGCGCTCGTCTTCCTGCTCGTGGGGCCTGCCACCAACGCGGCAACGATCGGCGCGATCTCCCGCCTGCTGGGCCGGCCCTTCCTGCGTATCTATCTCGGCGCGATCGTCGGCGTAGCCGTCGCCGCGGGGCTGCTGCTCGACCTC
>CAYOIG010000614.1:0-4135 GCA_964403915.1 uncultured Myxococcaceae bacterium | reverse complement strand
GAGCAGATACGACCCTGTATGCTGAAAGGGTTGGAGGCTTCGACGGCAGATGGCGAACCGCGCCGGCGACTGGCTCGCGCAGGCGGAGCGAGATCTCGAACAGGCTCAGTCGTCGCGCGCAGAAGGCCGCCACGAGTGGGCGTGCTTCGCATCGCAGCAAGCGGCCGAGAAGGCAGTGGAGGCACTCCATCTCCACCTTGGTCAGGAGGCGTGGGGACACGTCGTCGCGCGTCTGCTGCGGGAGCTACCCGTTCAGGTCGATGACCTTCTGGTCGAGAGAGGCCGCGTGCTCGACAACTTCTACGTTCCCACGCGCTACGCCAACGGCCATCCGGAGGGCTCGCCCTTCGAGCATTACGGTCCGCTCCAGAGCGAGGAGGCGCTCCGCCATGCCGGTGAGATCCTCGGATTCGTCCGTTCTAAGATGGCCTGATCGCGAGGTCGTCCTTGCCGCGGCCCGGCAGTGGGCCGTCCGCTCCCGGGCGGAGAACGCCGAGATCGAGGCGATTGGCTGCTTCGGCTCGTACGCGCGGGGCGATTGGGGCGTCGGCAGTGACCTCGACCTCGTCGCGATCGTGTCGGCCAGCAGCGAGCCGTTCGAACGCCGAGCGCACGCGTGCGCCGTGACCCGCCGCCCGGTCCCGGCGGAAGGGTTGGGTGATGGGCGTGAGGAGTGGCAGCGCCTGCTCGCGGGCGACGACCGCTTTGCGCGCGCGATGCGGAGCGAGGTGGTATGGCTCGCGTAGCCTGGGCGTGCCGCGTCGGCTCGAATGTGGCGAGCCATCGGCCATTCCAGGACGCAGGACGGACGCCGCAACCGATCGTCACGGCTCCCGAGGCGGCGAGAGCTCCTGCGCGGCCGTGCGCGGCGGCGATGCGCGCCGCCCCTCGCGCACGAGGAGCGCAAGGCCGAACGCCACCGAGGCGGCCGCCGGCAAGAGCCAGCGCACCGGCGTGTGATCTCCCGGGGAGCTGAAGCCCGGGATCGGCAGCCTCTCCTCGATCTGCACCGCGAGCAGCCCCGCGCCCGCGATCCCCATCGAGAGCAGGATCGGCGCGAGGAGCGAGCCCGAGACGAGGCGCGCGTAGCCGAGCGCTGCGCCGACCAGCAGCGAGCCGAGCGTGGCGGAGACCCAGCCCGCCGGTGTTGCGGCCAGATTGCCGTGGCCGAGGGCGTAGAGGAGCGCGGCGCCGAAGATGCCGCGGCGCGCACCGCCGAGCGCCACGAGCCCCTGCTGCACGACGCCGCGGAAGAAGAACTCCTCCACCACCGGCGCGAGGCCGACGAGCACGAGGGCGGACTCGATCGCGAACAGGCCCGCCTCGATCTCCTTCCCGCCCGGCGCGCCCTCCGTGGGATTCAGATCCTCCGCTGCCGGCAGCAGCGCGCGCACGACGTTGTCGAGCTCGCTCACGAGCAGCGCCAGGGGTACCAGCAGCAGCAGTGCGAGAACGAGCCGCGGCGCGAAGCCGCGCAGACCGATGCGCTCCGCCTGCGGCGGCGGCACGCGTCGCGCGGCGAGCGTGCCCGTCACGCCGAGCCCGATCGCGAGCCCGAGGCCGAGCGCCGCGAGCGGCCCGAGCGGCTCGACGAATACGCCGAGCACGAGACCCGTCACGAGCCAGCCTCCGACGGTGAGCCAGACCGCGGCCATCGGCCCCGGAAACGGCGGTGCCGGCTGCGTCATGCCGGGAGCACCGCCGCGAGCGCGCGGCCGGTATGGCTCGCGGGCACCCGCGCGACCTGCTCGGGCGTGCCCTCGGCCACGATCGCGCCGCCCGCGGCGCCGCCTTCCGGGCCGAGATCGACGACGAAGTCGGCGCTCTTGATCACGTCGAGATGGTGCTCGATCACGATCACCGTGTTGCCGAGGGCGACGAGGCGCTGGAGCACCTCCAGCAGCTTCTCGACGTCGGCGAAGTGGAGCCCGGTGGTGGGCTCGTCGAGAAGATAGAGGGTGCGGCCCGCGCCGCGCCGCGAGAGCTCGCGGGCGAGCTTGATGCGCTGCGCCTCGCCACCCGAGAGCGTGGTCGCCTGCTGCCCGAGGTGCAGGTAGTCGAGGCCTACGTCGTGCAGCGTCTGGAGGATGCGCCGGATGGGCGCGACGTTCTCGAAGAACGCGAGCGCCTCCTCGACGGTCATCTCCAGCACCTCGGCGAGGCTCTTGCCCTTGTAGCGGATCTCGAGCGTCTCGCGGTTGTAACGCCGCCCGCCGCAGACCTCGCAGGTGATGAAGAGATCGGGCAAGAAGCTCATCTCGACCCGCAGCACGCCGCCGCCCTCGCACGACTCGCAGCGGCCGCCCTTCACGTTGAAGGAGAAACGGCCCGCGCCGTAGCCCCGCATGCGCGCCTCGGGCACCTGCGTGAACAGCGCCCGGATGTCGCCGAAGATCCCCGTGTAGGTGGCAGGGTTGCTGCGCGGCGTGCGGCCGATGGGGGCCTGGTCGACGCTCACGACCTTGTCGAGCTGCCCGGCGCCACGGAGCTCGGCAAAGCGGCCCGCAGGGGCCTGCGCGTCGTGGAGACGCCGCGCCAGCTCGCGGTGCAGGATGTCATTCACCAGCGTCGATTTGCCCGAGCCCGAGACGCCCGTCACGACCGTCAGCAGGCCGAGCGGCACGCGCAGCGTCACGTCCTTCAGGTTGTGCTCGGAGCAGCCGGAAAGAACGAGCCAGCGCTCCGGATCGGCCTGCCGCCGCGCGGGCACGGCAATGCTGCGCTCTCCTCTCAGGTAGGCGCCGGTCAGCGAGTGCGGATTCTCGGCGATGTCGCCGGGCGATCCTTCTGCCACGATCTCGCCCCCATGGATGCCCGCACCCGGGCCCATGTCGATCACCCAGTCGGCGCTGCGGAACGTGGCCTCGTCGTGCTCGACGACGATCACCGAGTTGCCGGCATCGCGCAGACGGAAGAGGCTCTGGAGCAGCCGCTCGTTGTCGCGAGGATGAAGACCGATCGAGGGCTCGTCGAGGATGTAGAGCACGCCCAGGAGGCTCGCGCCCACCTGTGTCGCGAGACGGATGCGCTGGCCCTCGCCGCCCGAGAGCGAGGCGCCCCTGCGATCGAGCGTCAGATAGGCGACCCCCACGTCTTCGAGGAAGCGCAGCCGGTCGAGAATCTCGGCCAGGATCCGGTCCGCGACGAGGCGCTCGCCGGGTGCGAGCGCGAGCTTCTCGAGGAAGGCGCGCGTCTCGCCGAGCGGGAGCGCAGCGACTTCGTGGATGGCGAGGCCACCGAGGCGAACGCTGCGCGCCTCCTTGCCGAGCCGCGCGCCGCCGCAGTCCGCGCAGACGCGCGGGCTCATGTAGCGTGCGAGCTCGGCCTGCAGCCGGTCGCCGCCGCGTGCGGCGAGGCGCCGTTCCAGCTCCCCCAGCACGCCATCCCAGCGCCGGCGAGCGGTCTGCGCCTTGCCCGCACGCTCGAGGCGGAAGGCGATCTCCTCCGTGCCGAGGCCGAAAAGAATCGCCTTGCGTGCGCGCTCGGAGAGCTTCTTCCACGGCACGTCGAGCGATGCGCCGACGTGTCCGGCGATCGCCTCGAGGAGCTGCGCGTAGTAGCGCGGCATGCGCCTTCCGCCCCAAGGCGCGAGCGCCCCCTCCGCGAGCGAGCGCTCGGGGTCGGGCACCACCTTTTCGGGATCGAGCTCCTCGCGCGTGCCGAGCCCGTCGCAGCGCGGGCAGGCGCCGTGCGGGCTGTTGAACGAGAACGAGCGGGGGGCGATCTCGGGAAAGGAGACGTCGCAATCGGTGCAGGAATTCGACTCCGAGAGCAGCCACGGCGGCTCGCCGCGATCGGCCTCGATCTTCACCAGGCCCCCGCCGAGCCGCAGCGCCGTCTCGATCGAACCCGCGATGCGCGACCGCAGGGCCTCTTTCACCTGGATGCGGTCCACGACGAGATCGATCTCATGGCTCTTCTGGCGCGCGAGAGCGATCTCGTCCGAGAGGTCGTGCAGCGTGCCGTCGATGCGTGCCCGCACGAAGCCCTGGCGGCGGAAGGCGTCGAGCTCCTTCTTGTAGGTGCCCTTGCGCCCGCGGATCACGGGGGCGAGCACCTGCACGCGGGCGCCGTCGCCGAGGCGGAGCACGCGGTCGGTCATCTGCGCCACCGTCTGGCGCGCGATGGGGCGCCC
>CAYOIG010000613.1:0-2052 GCA_964403915.1 uncultured Myxococcaceae bacterium | reverse complement strand
TGTCCGACATCAGCACCTCCGGCTGCCCGTGCACGTGGTGGGGAGGCGGCGAGGAGCAGGCGGCGACGGCCGCGAGCGCGGTGGCGAGGAGCAGGCGCGAGGCGCGCGGCATGAGACCTCCGGGACCGGCGAGCATACCGTTACCCTCGCGAGAGCCCCCCGCCCGGCGAGGGCGCCTCGAGCCGCTCGCGCAGGAAGCGCGCGACGGCCAGGAGACCTCGGTCCGCCTCGGGGGCGAGGCCTGCGAAGAGGGGCCCGTCGTGGGGCATGTCGCGCAGGACGTCGAGGGTGACGTCCACACCGGCCGCTCGGGCTGCGTCGGCGAGGGCGGCGGCCTCGTCGCGAAGCAGCTCTGCGCTGCCGTACTGGACGAGAAGCGGCGGCAGCCCCCGCAGATCCGCATGGAGCGGCGAGATGCGGGGATCCTCGAGCGGAATGCTCCCCGCCCACGCGCGCGCCTGCGCGCGAAGCATCTCGCGCGTGCCGTAATCGAATGCGGCGTTGCGCAGGTAAGACTCGCCGGCGCAGGCGAGATCGACCCAGGGCGAGATGAGCGCAGCCGCGGCCGGGAGCCTCTCGCCGCGATCACGCAGGGCGAGGAGCAGACCGAGGCAGAGGTTGCCCCCGGCCGAGTCTCCGGCGACCGCGATGCGCTCCGGCGCTGCATGATGCGACACCAGCCAGTGCCAGGCTCGCAGAACGTCGTCCGGCGCCGCCGGGTAGGGATGCTCCGGCGCGAGGCAGTACTCGATCACGAGCACGCGCAGGTTCGCGAGGCTCGCGAGCGCAGCGACCAGCGCGGCGTGCGTCGCGACGGATCCGAACTGGAACGAGCCGCCGTGCAGGTAGAGGAGCACGCCCCCGGGTGCCGGGTCGGCCGGGTCGAGCCACGCGGACTCCACGCCATCGGCCGCGGTGCGCTCGATCCGCACACCGGGCCGCGGACGAAACACCGACGCGAGGCGCAGGTGGTGGCGGCGAATCACCGGCACGGGCTGATGCCAGAGCCCGTCCCAGTCGCGACGCAGCGTGGTGATGATCCACTCGAAGCGAAACGACCAGGTCGGCAGCAGCGGCCCCCGGTGCCACCGGGCGACGACGACCCGCACGAGGCTGACGGCGAGGGCCAGCAGGAAGCGCGCGGGCGGAAGCTGCCTCTGGATCGGCAGCCTACGCGCCCTCGCTCACGAGCAGCCGCAGGATCTCGTCCTCCTCGGGAAAACGAAACGCTTCGTGCTTCGAGAAGATCAGCTTCCCGCCCGCGACGACATCGAAGATGCCGCCGTCCCCGCGCACCAGCTTCGGCTTGCTGCGGAAGCGTCGTTCGATTGCGGCCGCCAGACCGGCGGCCCGGGGCTCGTAGCCTCAGCGCCCGCAGTAGTGGATCGTGATCTCCATCGCGCGTCTCCTGTCGGCATTCTACGCCGCGCTGCCCTTTCGAGCGACGACCGCGCGCGCCGCTGGCGAGCGGGCGCCCCGAGCGCCTACGCCCCCGTCCCCACCGGACAGCTCACGCCCGTGCCGCCCATGCCGCAATAGCCGCTCGGGTTCTTGGCGAGATACTGCTGGTGGTAGTCCTCGGCGTAGTAGAACTCCGGCGCGGTGAGGATCTCGGTCGTGATGTCGCCGTGGCCCGCGGCGGCGAGGCGCTTCGCGTAGAGATCGCGCGAGGCGAGCGCGGCCTCGCGCTGCGCGGGCGTGCAGGCATAGATCCCAGAGCGGTACTGGGTGCCGATGTCGTTGCCCTGCCGCATGCCCTGCGTCGGGTCGTGGCTCTCCCAGAAGAGCCGTAGCAGCGCGTCGTACGCGAGGCGCGCGGGATCGAAGACCACCCGCACCACCTCGTTGTGGCCGGTGCGCCCGCTGCAGACCTCGTCGTAGGTCGGGTTGGGAGTCGCGCCGCCCGCATAGCCGACGGCCGTGGAATGGACGCCTGCCATCTGCCAGAAGAGGCGCTCGGCGCCCCAGAAGCAGCCCATGCCGAACAGGGCCAGCGCCATGCCTTCCGGAAACGGCGGCGCGAGGCGCGTTCCGAGCACGAAGTGCTTCTCG
>CAYOIG010000612.1:0-2259 GCA_964403915.1 uncultured Myxococcaceae bacterium | reverse complement strand
GGGAGAGAAAGAGGCTCTCGGCGGCGATCGTGCCGACCGTCTGCGCCAGCGCGAGGGCCCCGCCGAGGCCGAGGAAGAGGCCGAAGCGCTCGCGCTCGCGGGGGCGGACGGCCGGCAGGATGCGCCAGACGAGCTCCAAGGATCCCCCGCCGCGGCCGCACGCACCGGCGCGACCGTCTGGCGCTGGGATCTTGCCAGAGCCGCGCGCCCTTGCACCTCGCCACGGCCCGGCTAATTTCAGAACCAGAACACTGATTCTGATTCCTGCCGGCGGGTACGGTCCGGGCGGCAGGACAGGGCCGGGCCGGGGGCAGTGGCTGCATGGGTGCGCGGGGCGAAGCGAGCAGCAAGGCCAGGGCCGGCGGGCCGCCGCGAGCGGCCACCGGGAGCCGCGCCGGGGGCCTCGCCTGGGTGCGGGCCCCGCGTCAGGCGCGCAGCCAGGAGACCCTCGACCGCATCCTCGACGCCGCCGAGGGCCTGGTCGCCGAGAAGGGCTTCGAGGACACCACGGTGGCCGACGTCGTGGCCCGCGCCGGCTCCTCGGTCGGCGCGTTCTACACGCGCTTTCGCGACAAGGAGGGCCTGCTCTACGCCCTCTACGATCGCTATCTGGCGCAGGCCACCGCCACGGCCGATCTCGCCCTCGATCCCGCGCGCTGGGTGGGCGCCGACATCACCACGATCCTGCGCGAGGCGCTGCGCTTCCTGGTCGCGATCTTCCGCGACCAGGCGGGTCTGATCCGCGCCTTCGTGCTCCGCAATCACGTGGATTCCGATTTCCGTGCGCGCCAGGAGCGCCTCTCGCACTACGTCAGCAGCCGCCTCGCGGCTCTGCTGCTCGCGCGTTCGGACGAGATCCGTCACCCAAATCCCGTGCGCGCCGCGGCCTTCGGCTTCACGATGATCTTCAGCACGATCGAGAGCGCGATGCTCTTCGGCGAGATGCGCTCCGACGACTTTGCGCTCGGCGACGATGTGCTCGCCGCGGAGCTGACCCACGCCTATCTCGCGTATCTCGGCATCGCCGGGAGCGCGCTGCATCCCTCCACGACGAAGCGCCGCCCACGCAAGGAGAAGCCCGCATGAACGCCCTCGAGAAGCTCCATCCCGCACAGCCCATCGAAGAGCTCCGCGTTCCCCAGCACCTGCACTACAACTGGGAGTACGACGCCACGCGCCGCCAGCTCATGCGCCTCTACGAGAATGCGAAGCGCGACCAGTGGAACGCGACGGAGCGTCTCGACTGGTCGCTCGACGTCGACCCGGCGAAGGGCCTCGTTCCCGATCTCGGCATCGGCATCTACTGCACTCCGGTCTGGGCGCGGCTCTCGAAGCCGCAGATCGAGAAGCTGCGCCACGAGGCGATCACCTGGCAGCTCTGCCAGTTTCTCCATGGCGAGCAGGGCGCCCTACTCGCCACGGCGCAGATCGTCGACTCCGTGCCGTGGTACGAGGCCAAGCAGTACGGCGCCACGCAGGTGATGGACGAAGCGAGGCACGTCGAGGTCTACCGCCGCTTCGTGCAGGAGAAGCTCGGTCACGAATATCCGGTGAATGCCGAGCTCAAGAAGCTGCTCGATCTCATCCTCACCGACTCGCGCTGGGACATGAAGTTTCTCGGCATGCAGATCATCGTCGAGGGCCTCGCGCTCGCGGCATTCGGCACCATCCGCGACACGGCGACGAACCCGCTGCTGCGCGACCTCACCGCCGCCGTGATGGAAGACGAGGCGCGCCACGTGGCCTTCGGTGTGCTCGCGCTGCGGGAGCACTGCCGCGAGCTGCCCGAGAAAGACCGCCTCGAACGCGAAGACTTCGTCTACGAGGCCTGCGTCCTGATGCGCGACCGCATTTCGAATCGCGAGGTCTGGGAGGCGATGGGCCTCGATCCTGAGGAGTGCATCGCCTACTCCGACCGCTCGGATCTGGCGAAGCAGTTCCGGTATCGCCTGTTCTCGAAGATCGTGCCGAACGTGAAGAGCCTCGGCCTGCTCTCGCCGAAGCAGCGCGAACGCTTCGCGGCCCTCGGCATCCTCGACTTCGAGACCAACACCACGTCGGACGTGGATCAGGAGCTAGCGGAGGAGCGGCGGCTTCACCGGGGCGAAGCGGTGGCGCTCAGCGCGTAGCGCGCCGCGGTCCGAGAATCTTCGCGTCGACCAGGACGCCGGCCGGGCAGTGGTCGGAGCCCTGCACGTGCGGGGAGAGCCACGCGCCGCGCACGTGCGTCATCGCGGCCGGGCAGGCCAGCACGTAGTC
>CAYOIG010000611.1:0-3598 GCA_964403915.1 uncultured Myxococcaceae bacterium | reverse complement strand
GGGCATCGGGCTGCTCGCGGTGTACTCCGCCGGCCTGGCGGTGCCCTTCCTCCTCGCGGGCTACAGCATCGGCTTCTTCTTCCGAGCGTTCCAGAAGCTGAAGCACCACTTCCGCACGCTCGAGCTGGCGTCGGGTACGCTTCTGGTGGCGGTCGGACTGCTGGTGCTCACGGACCGGCTCACGAGCCTCAACGGCTACTTTGGCTTCATGAACCGGATCGTGGCGGCGGCCGAGAAGCACCTGCTCTACTAGCGGCTCGCCCGGGAGACGGAGGACGGAGGGGATGCTCTTTCGCGGATGCGCTGCCCTTTCTTGCCTGCTCCTGCTCGCGGGCCTCGGCTGCTCCGATGGCGGGAAGGGCCCCGCTGCGGCCGGGCCCTGCGCCTCGGTGGCCGAGCGGACGCCGGCGCCCGCGCTGCGTCTCAGATCTCTCGATGGGCGGGAGTACTCGCTGGAAGACCTGAAGGGCAAGACCGTCGTGGTCGACTTCTGGGCGACCTGGTGTCCCCCGTGCGAGTTCCAGGTTCCGGTGCTGAACGCCATCTACGAGGCCTGGCGCGAGCGCGGCGTGATGGTTCTCGGCGTGGCGGTCGACGCGGAGGGGCCCGAGGTGGTCGCTCCCTACGCGGCCGAGCACAAGATCCGCTATCCGGTCCTGCTGGGGGACGAGGCGCTGGCCCGCAGCTTCGGTGCGGTGGGCTTTCCCACGTCGGTCCTGGTGGCCCCGGACGGCAGCATGAGCCGCGCACACGCCGGCCTCGTCGAGCAGGAGGAGCTCGATGCAAGGCTCGCCTGTCTCCAGCCCGAGCCTGCGAGAGCGGCGGATCCCGCGGCCGGCACTCCCCCCTCCTGAGCCCGGCGGGTCCGCCGTCTCAAGAGGCAGGCGGCGGCCGTCGAAACGGCGATCGTGAGCAAGGGCATGCCGGGGGCGGGATCCGACGACGGCAGCGGCCTCGATCGAGCGCTTGCGGAGGCCCATCGGCGCTGCCTCGGGGCGGGCGCCATCGTCTTCGAGGAAGGCGACGCCGGAGGCAGCCTCTACTTCATTCGCTCGGGAGCCGTCGAAGTTACCCGGCGGGGGCCGACGGGCGCGCGCAGCGTGGCGCGGCTCGGTCCCGGCGATCTCTTCGGGGAGCAGGGCTCTCTCCTCGCCGGGCCCCGTCGCAGCCGGGCGACCGTCACACGGGATGCCGAGCTGCTCGAGCTGAGCGCGCCGCTCTTCGAACAGATGTGTCTCGAGCGGGCGGACATCGGGCTCCGGGTGGCGCGTGCGCTGGCAGCCCGTGCAGACGCCCTCGAGCAGCGGCTGGCGAGCCTCGAAGGCGAGGAGGGTCTGCACGCCGTCGTGCGCGTCCTGCTTCGACACGCTCGCCCCGCAGCGGCGGGCACACGCGTCGAGGCTTCCCTTCGCCTGCTCGCGCGCGAGTCGGCCCTCGGTCTGCTCGAGGCGCACCGGGCGATCCAGCGGCTGGCCGAGCGCAGGCTCGTGAGGCTCGTGGACGACGTGCTGCTCGTCCCCGACCTCGATGCGCTCAGCGCCAGCCTCGAGGCCCCGGCCCCGACCCCTCGTTGACCCTTCGCAAAGCTCTCTGTTAGCGTGCGCCCGTCGGGATCCGACGCAGGGGAGGCAGTGGTTGCGGAGGGCGCTTTGCGTCGCATGCCTGATCGTGGTCACCGTCGCAGCCCGCGGCGCGCTGGCCGCGCCGGACGCCGCGGTCGTTCGCCCGCCCGGCGACGAGCCGGCCGAGGTGATCGCCGACAGCGTCGAATACGATCGCTCGCGCCAGCTCTACACCGCGAATGGCAACGTGCGCCTGAGCCAGGGGCGTCGCACGCTCACGGCCGACTGGGTCAGCTTCAACAACCTGACCCGACAGGGCGTCGCCAGCGGTGACGTGGTCGTGGTCGACGGGCCGGACACGCTGCGTGCCGACTTCATGGAGTTCAACGTCGACACGCTCGAGGGCGTGGTCTTCGAGGGGCACATGGAGGGGCGCACGACGCCGTTCAAGATGTCCGGCGCAGAGATCCAGCGCACGGGCAAGGAGAGCTACCAGTTCGAGAAGGCGGTGTTCACGGCCTGCCACTGTCCGGATCCCGAGGACCGTGACCCCTGGCAGATCCGCGCGCAGCATGCCGATCTCGACGTCGACGGCTACGGACGCGCGCGCAATACCACCTTCGAGATATTCGGCGTCCCGGTCTTCTACTTCCCGTATCTGATCTACCCGATCAAACGCGACCGGGAGACGGGCTTCCTGTTCCCGACCTTCGGCCAGAGCAGCAGCAACGGCATCGAGACGGGCCTGCCGTTCTTCTGGGCGGCGCGGGAAGACCTGAACGTCCTGCTGACGCCCCAGTGGCTCCAGTACCGCGGCTTCAAGCCGAGCATCGACGCCGAGTGGGTCTTCGGCGAAGAGAACGTCTCGAAGCTGCACGGGTCGTACATCTGGGACAAGAAGATCGACCCTGACGATCCCTCGACGCCATTCTCCCAGAACCGCTGGGCCGTTCGCTTCTTCCACGATCAATGGCTGCCGGCGCAGACGCGTTTGCAGGCCGACGTGAATCTCGTCTCGGACAACTCCTACGCCTTCGACTTCGACGACATGGCGCAGTTCCGGAGCGACCGCTTCATGGTCTCGGAGATCGTGGGCACGAAGACCTTCGGACCCACGGGCCGGACCTCCCTCGTCGGATCGGTCGTGTACCGAGATGACCTCCAGAACCCCGACGACATGGACCGGGACGAGCTGGCGCTGCAGCGCCTGCCGGACCTGCAGCTCGGCGTGCTGCCGGGTGAGATCGTCCCCGATCTTCCGCTGCTGGTGACGCTCGGCAGCGAATACACGTTCTTCGACAGCTTCCGGAACGCGAACGGCTATTTCGGCTCGGCCCAGAACGTCGACGGCCTGTTCCTCGATACCGGCATCGACGGCGTGACCGACCCCTACGAGCGCGACGCGGCGGGGATCCAGGGCGGGATCGATCCATCGGGAGACAACTTCTCGCCGGGACCGGACGGAGACGGCGTCTTCCAGGAGGGGGAGATCCTGGCCAACGCCGGCCACCGCTTCGTCCTCAATCCCCGGCTCGGCTATCCGCTGCGCCTCTTCGACTTCCTCGAGCTGCTGCCGGAGGCCGGCTACCGCGAGGCCGTCTACTCCAGCGATGCGCTCGGAACGAGCCAACGCGCGTACGCCACGGGGCGCGTCGATCTGCGAACGCGTCTTCGCCGCAGCGTCGAGCTTCCGTTCGGGGTCGGGCAGGCGACGCACCTTCTCGAGCCGCGCCTCGGCTATGCCCTCGTGTCGAAGACGACGGTCTCGAAGACGCCGATCTTCATCCCCGAGTCCGGGCCCCAGCAGGAGCGGCTGCGCGAGCTCGATCTCGACAACGTGACCCTCGATCCCGCCGATCGGCTGCCTTCGGCCAACGTGCTCGCGGGAGGCTTCGGCAACCGCCTCTACGGAAAGGGGAGCGACGGAGGGCCTCCGCGACTGCTGGCGGACGTCACCGTGCTCGGCCAGTACGACTTCTCCCAGGACCAGGCTGGCGAGCTGGTGCTGGATGGGACGGGGTATCCCGGGGGCGGGA
>CAYOIG010000610.1:0-1746 GCA_964403915.1 uncultured Myxococcaceae bacterium | reverse complement strand
GCCGCTCGTCTCGGATGCGAGCGGCGTGCTGGTGCTGCTGCTGCCACCGAACATCGGCGGGGTCGCCGGCTCCGCCCTCCCGGAGGCCAGCGAAGATCCGCGCAGCCCGCGCACGCTTGCAGCGCGCATCCGCACGCGGCTGCCGAAGGCCGCCGTCCACGAGCGCGCGCCAGGCTCCGTGCAGGAAGCCGAGGAGTGGCTGCGACGCGAGGCTGCGCGCGCGGCGATCGGGGTGCGAACCGACCAGGCCCTGTGCACCGAATCGGCCAAGGACGGCCCCTTCGCGCGGGTCTCGCTCACGGTGGTCGTGGCGCGTTCGGGCGCGCTTCCCGACGAGCCCGTGCGCGTGGCGGCCGTGGACGACGATCCGGCGCTCCAGCCGGCCTGCACCGATGCCGCACTCGCGCTGGCTCTCGAGAAGGCGCTGTCACTTCCTGGTGTCGTGCGTGCGCTGGCAGAGACTCCCGGCCCCCGGCAGGAGGCCTGGGCGGGCCTCGCCGCGCGGGCACTCGTGCCGGAGCGCGAGCGGGTGGCAGCGAGCGAGATCGCGCATGCGCAGGCCGAGGCAAGGCGCAGCGCCTCGCCTCCCGATGCTGGCCGGGAGATCGAACGGGCGGAGCAGGAGCGCGCTGCGGAGCAGGCCCTCGACACAGCCCGAGCAGCGCTCCCGCGGGATCCCGAGACGGCGGCCCTCGAGGCCGAGGTTGCCGGCGAGCGACGCCGCCGCGATGAGCTTCTCGCGGCGCTTCGCGTCGATGAGCTCCGGCAGCGCCCTCCCCTCCCCGAAGAGATCGCGGTGCTGCGCGTGGCCGAGACCCGGGAGCCGGAGAGCGTCGGCCTGCGTCTCGCGCGCCAGCGGGCCCGCGGCGCCGAGGTGGAGGCGCGCGTGCTGTACGCGCCCGACGGTGCGGTAATGGCGCGCTTCTACTTCGAGCGCGGGGCAGGCGCGCTCCTGCTCCGCGAAGAGGACTCCGACGACGATGGGATCGCCGACCGCTGGACGGCCTACGCCGGGGAGAGGCCGAGCGAGGTCTGGGAGGATCGCGGCGCCTCGGGTGCGACCAATGCGCACATCTTCCTGGCTGCAGACGGCGTGTCGACGGAGCGCATCGAGATCGACATGGACGCCGACGGGCGCGCCGAGCGCATCTTTCACTACGCCGCGGGATCGCTGTTGGGCGGGGACGCAGACACCGACGGTGACGGCCGTCTCGACCGCTTCGAGCGCTACGAGCCGGGCGGCGGGCTCGCCACCCGGGACGAGGATCTCGACGGCGATGGCAGCATCGACGTGCACAGCGAGCTGCGCGCCGGCCGGCTGCTCCGGCGCGAGATCCGCAACCCGGCCTTCCTGGAGTCATCGCCGACCCGGCCTCTCGCCGCGCCGTAGCTACCGGCCGGCCGTGCGTCCACCCGAGAGCAGCACTCCCCGCTCGAGCAGCGAGCGCAGGGCCTGGTGGATCTCGGCGTCGGGAACCGGAATCACGTCGAGAACGCGGGAAAGCGGGAAGCCGGCGCCGATCAGGTCGACGACGGCCTCTTCCACCTTCTCGAGCGGGCCTGTCTCGCCGTCGAGGCGCGCGCGATCGAGGCCGAGGGGAGCATCCGCGATGGTCGACGGGAGCACGACGCGCGCCAGCTCGTCGAGCTGCTGCACGGCCTCGAAGATCGCCCCGTCGAGCGGCACGGGCGGATCTTCGGGCAGATCGGGCTCGAGCTGGGCGTGGAACTCGAAGCTCCCGTCTC
>CAYOIG010000609.1:0-3541 GCA_964403915.1 uncultured Myxococcaceae bacterium | reverse complement strand
GTCCCGCGAACAGCGCCGGGTCGTACGACACGCGCTGCAGCGGATTCACGATGTCCGTCGCCACGCCGAACCGGCGGCTGAGGAACTCCGGCACGCCCGGCGTGAGCGCGCTGCCGCCGCACAGCAGGATGCGGCTGATGTTGCCCGCCTCGCCCGCGGTCCGCAGGTAGGCCTGCGCGCGTTCGAGTGCGGTCGCGACGCCTTCGCAGGCCTGCTCGACGACCGGCGCGACCTCGAGGCCCGAGCCGGATTCGCCGCGCACCGCCGCGGCGGCCTCGGCCTGGCTCAGGTTGAACTTGCGCTGCACGGCCTCGACGAACGTGTTGCCGCCCACCTGGAGATCCTTGGTGAAGTACGGCACGCCCGCCTGCACGATGTTGATGTTGGTCATCTCCGACCCGACGTTGAGGATCGCGACGACCTCCTCGGGCGCGAAGTCGTAGTTGGCCTCGATCGCGTTCTGGGCCGCGAAGGAATCCACGTCCACGATCGACGGCTGCAGGCCGGCTTCGCGGATCAGGTCGCTGAAGGACATCACCATGTCCTTCTTCGCCGCCACGAGCAGCACCTGCATCTGCTTCGGGTCGGCCGGCGAATCCCCGAGGATCTCGAAGTCGAGCGACACGTCGTTGATGTCGTACGGGACGTGCTGCTCGGCTTCCCAGTAGATCGCCTGCTGCGCGTCGTCCGCGGACAGCTTGTTCATGACGATCTTCTTCACGATCACGGCGCGTCCGGAGACGGCGGCGACGACGTTCTTGGACTTGATGCCGCGCGTCTCCAGCAGATTGGAGATGGCGTCGGTCACCAGCTGACGGTCCATGATCTCGCCGTCGACGATCGCCTCGGCCAGGGGCTGCGACACGCCCCAGTTCACGAGCCGATACGTCTTGTTCGACTGGGCTTCGAGCTCCACCACCTTGACGCTGTGGCTGCCGATGTCCAGCCCGACGAGCGACTGCTTCTTGCCGAAGAGCATGGGTCTCACTCCCTGAAAGCGGTGCGGGTCACGGCCGGCATGCCCAGTGTTGGGACACCGACGCATCCGTCCTCGACCTGGAGAGCGTGGGAAGGCGATCCCGCCCCGCTCCACCTGCCTCTACCTCTTTCGACCAGCGATCGGATTTTCTGAAGTGCGTTCTTCACGGTGTGTTGCAAAGCGATGGACCGCGCCGGACTTCAACGGGGTCCCCCGAGTACGACTCGGGGCGTGGCGAGCCGCGCGCGCGCCAAATCCTTGCGTCCGGATTCGATGGCCTCGCGGATGCGCGTCATCTCCTTCTCGGCGATTTCGCGCAGGTAGGCGTTGCCGGAGGTCTCGCGGATCTCCTGCCAGAGCGCGTAGGCGACGGCGAGGCTGCCCGAGTTCTGGCGGCAGAAGGCGGCGAACCGGCGCGCGACCTCGGGACGGCCCGGCAGCAGCGTGGCCAGCTCGAAGTATTCGGCGGCCCGGGCCAGGTCGCGGCCGTCCGGCTTCACGTAGTAGAGGAATCCCGCCTCGAAGGCGAGGTAGCCGCTGCGCGGGTTCCGGTCGAGCCCCTTGCGCATGAGCGCCTCGGCCTGCGCGAAGTCGCGTCCCTCCTGCGCCAGCGCGAACGCTCCGAACACGTAGGCGCTCTCGAACCGCGGCGCCAGCGTCGTGAGGATGTCGAACACGTGGTACAGGTGCGTGAAGCGGTTGTCCCGCTTGCGGTGCTCGCCGTAGTACTGGATGGCGCGCAGCCACGCGAGATCGGCGGCCGCTTCGGCGTGGCCGAGCGCCGCCGGCCGGACGTGCTGCCCGGACGGGTAATAGGCCAGCTCCTCGAGCGGTGACACGCGCGGCACCGCGACGGCCGCCCACCCCGCGAGGCGGAACACGGCGATCGCGAGGGCGACCGCGACCGCGCCGGCGGCGAGCTGCCGCAGGCGCAGCGGGCGGACGGGGAGCGCGAGTGCGCTCACTTGAAGTCCCTCGACTCGAACGCGGCCGCGGCCAACGCCAGCAGGCAGGCGCAGTAGAGGGCGGCGTACGCGGTCGCGACACCCAGTTGCAGCGGCGGGGCCGTCTCCCCGAGGGCCGCGAGCGAACGCATGTTGAAGAGCGACAGGTTGGGCAGCAGGTTCGCGGAGCCTTCGAGCAGCACGCGCAGCGAGCCCGGCGCGGACTGCGCGAACTGCCGCAGGTCGTCCGCCCACTGGCCGGCGAGGAACAGCGCGAGCGTGTAGAGCGACGACAGCACCGGCGTGGACAGCGCCGAGAACAGCACCGCGATCGCCGTCACCACGGTGAGCTCCAGCCCGGCGAGCCAGACGGCCTCGGCGATCGGCAGGGCGTGGGTCGCGTGCCCGGTCAGGGCGAGCAGCCCCCACAGCGCCGCGCCGAGCACGACGGCGACGGCCCACAGCGCCAGGCTGAGGCCGGCCCACTTGCCCACGAGGTAGACCGGGCGCGAGATGGGCCGCGAGAGCAGGTTGAAGATGGTGCGCCGTTCGATCTCCTTGGCGACCAGGCTCGTGCCCACCATGAGCACGACGAGCAGGCCGAGGAAGGAGATCGCCGACAGGCCGAGGTCGACGGTCAGGCGCGTCCCCTCACCCATCGCCAGCGGCCGCGCGACGAGCGTGAGCAGGAGGATCCCGGCGCCGGCGGCGGTGACGCCGGCGAGCACGCGATCGCGGATGGCTTCGCGGAACGTGTTCCGCGCGATCAGGGCGGCGGTCATGCGCTCCTCCGGTCCGTGGTGGCGCGGATGGCCGACGACTCGGCCGCGGCCATGAACAACTCCTCGAGCGAGCTGCGGATCGGCGTGACGGAGACGATCGTGGCGCGCGCCTGCACGAGCTGGGCGAGCACGTCCTGCAGCAGCGCCTCTCCCGCCACGTGGAAGACCGATTCGCCCACCCGGTCGCTGCGCGTGACGGCGCCGATCCACGCGGGCGGGAAGGCGAGCACCGGGGCGCCCTCGACGCGCACCTCGACGGCCGGCTGGCCGCCGTGCACGAGTTCGCCGACGGTCGCGACGCGTTCGAGCCGCCCCTTGAGCAGGATGGCGACGCGGTCGCAGAGCATCTCGACGTCCGGGAGGATGTGCGACGAGAACATCACGGTCACTCCGCGCTCGCGCTGTTCCAGGATCAGGTCGCGCACGTCGCGGCGGCCGAACGGATCGAGTCCGCTCATCGGCTCGTCGAGGATCACCAGCTCGGGGCCGTGCACCAGGGCGGCCGCGAGGCCGAGGCGCTGGAGCATGCCCTTCGAGTACTTGCGCAGCACCAGGCGCGGCCGGTCGCCCAGGCCGACGCGTCCGAACCAGTGCTTCGCGGCGCGGGACGCCTCGCGGCCCGAGAGCCCCGACAGGCTCGCGGCGAACTCGAGGTACTCGAGCCCGGTGAGGTAGTCGTAGAAGTACGGCTGCTCGGGCAGGAACCCGAGCGCGCGGCGGCTCTCGACGCGGTCGATCGATTCGCCCAGCAGCCAGGCGCGGCCACGGGTCGGCTTGAGCAGGCCGGTCAGGATCTTGAGCGTGGTGGTCTTGCCCGCGCCGTTGGGCCCGAGGTA
>CAYOIG010000608.1:0-3750 GCA_964403915.1 uncultured Myxococcaceae bacterium | reverse complement strand
GACCTGCGTGCGGAGAGTCTGGCGGAGACGGACGTCCTGGCGTCGCCGGAGCTGCGCGTCCTCCATCTGCGCCGCAAGGCGGAGGAGAAGGGCATTGCGGCGGCGCGGGCCGGGCATCTTCCGACCGTGGCCGTGCGCGGCGGCTACTCACATTATGGTGTCAAGCGCTACGACAACTACCCCGACGCCGTCCGCGTGGGCGTGAACCTCGACGTTCCGCTGTTCCAGGGGCTCAAGAACGAGTACGCGGTCGAGGGCGCGGCGAAATCGGCCGAGATCGCGCGCATCCGCTACCGGCAGGCGCTCGAAGCCAGGCGCGCGCGCTCTCGCGAGCTGTCACAGCGCCTCGTGTCCGCGAGCGAGATGCCCGCCCTCGCCGAGCGTCGCGCCACCGTCTCCCGCGAGCGCCTCCGGCTCGCCGATCTCGCCCTCCAGGCCGATCGGGGCAGCCTCGACGAGACGCTCGGCGCGCTCGGCGACAGCGTGCGAGACGCCCGCGCTGCGATCGACGCCCCCATCGACCGCATCGTGCTCTGGGGGCAGCTCCGCCACGAGACCGGCACGCTGGTGCAGGCTCTCGGTTCGGTGCGTCCGAACGATCCGGCGCCCGCGCAGTCGCAGGACTGACGGCCGAGCGTGTACGTTCCCGCCATGCTGCGCCGTCGCATTCTCGCTCTCGCGCTACTCGCCCTCGCGGCGGGTGTCCCGTTCGCTGCCTGCTCCGGCGAAGGCAAGCCCGTGGTCCGGGTGACGGAAGTGCGCCGGGGACCGCTGCGGGTGGTGGTGGCCACCAACGGAAGGATCGAGCCGATCGACGACGCCGAGGTGCGGGCGCGCCTCGAAGGGCGCGTGGTGCAGATCCCCGACCCCGGCTCGCGGGTCGAGCGCGGGGCACCGCTGCTCCGGATCGACGACGCCGCCGTGGGCGCGCAGCTCGCGACGGCAGAGTCGGAGCGGCTCGCGGCCCAGGAGGCGCTGCGAGCCGGTCGCAACGATCTCGACCTCGCGCGCCAGCGCTTCGAGACCGACCGCGAGCTCTTCCATCAAGGCGCCATCACACGCCAGCGCTTCGACGAGAGCCAGTCCGCCTTCCAGGATGCCCGGGCCCGCGCTGCCTCGCTGGCGCGGGAGGTGCCGCTGCGCCTCGATTCTCTCGATCTGCGGATTCGCGACCTTTCGGAGCAGCAACGCGCTGCGCAGACGCAGGCTCCCGTCTCGGGCACCGTGTACCGGACGGATGCGAAGAAGGGGCAGCTCGTGCGCGTGGGTGATCCGCTGCTGGCCGTGGCGGATCTCGACCGGCTCCGGGTGCGCGCGAACGTCGATCAGGTCGACCTCGGGCGCGTACGGCCGGGAGCGCGTGTGCTGGTGACGTCGAACGCCTACCCCGGCCGCGCCTGGAGCGGTCGCGTGAGCGAGATCATCCCGAACGTGGTCGTGAAGGAGAGCCGGGCCGTCTCCGAGAGCCTCGCCGTGCTCGAGCCTCCGACGGACGGCCTCGTGCCCGGCATGACGGTCGACCTCGAGATCATCGTCGCGGAGGCGCCGGATGCAGTGCAGGTGCCGGCGGATGCCGTGGTGAATCGCGACGGCGGAGCGTTCGTCTTCAAGCTCGACGGCAGCCACGTGCGTGCCATGCCGGTAAGGCTGGGCCTCTCCAGCGTCACGGCGGCGGAGGTCCTCGAAGGTCTCGCGCCGGGCGATGAGGTGGTGGTGGGCGGTGCCCAGGGCCTCGAGGACGGAGCACGCGTAGACGTCCGGAGGCCGGATGCTCGCGCCTCGTAGCGAGGCGGCCGAACAGATCGCGGCCGCTCTCGAGCCGCCTGCGATCCGTCTCGAAGGCGTCTCGAAGACCTACCGGCGCCAGGGGGTGCCGGTGCTGGCGCTGCGCGGCGTGGACGTGCAGATCGAGCGCGGCGAGTTCGTGGCGATCATGGGGCGCTCCGGGTCGGGCAAGTCCACGCTGCTCCACATTCTCGGGCTCCTCGATGCCGAGTACGAGGGGCGCTACGCGCTCGACGGCACCCTCGTCTCGGGACAGAGCGCCGATGCGCTCTCACCGCTTCGAAACCGGCTGATCGGCTTCGTCTTCCAGTCCTTCCACCTGCTTCCGCAGCTCAGCATCCTCGAGAACGCGGCGCTGCCGGCGCTCTATGCGCGCAACCTCGACCGAGGCGCCTGTCTCGCGGTGGCGCGGGAGCGCCTCGTCGAGATGGGGCTCGGCGACCGGCTGGCCCATCGCCCCGGCGAGCTCTCCATCGGCCAGCGCCAGCGGGCGGCCATCGCCCGCGCGCTCGTGAACGACCCGCGCGTACTCCTCGCGGACGAGCCCACGGGCGCCCTCGACAGCCGGACGGCGGAGGAGATCCTCGAGATCCTGCGCGGCCTTCACGAATCCGGCGCGACGCTGGTGATGGTGACCCACGACCCCGAGGTGGCCGCCGTCGCGAGCCGCCTCATCCAGATCCGCGATGGCCAGGCCCACGACGGCGTGGCTTAGGCTCCTGCTCCGCTTCGCCCTCGACGGGCTCGCGGGGCAGCGGGGGCGCTCGGGCCTCACGATGCTCGGCATGGCCATCGGGACGGCGAGCGTGGTGAGCGTCGTCTCCATCGGGCTGCTCGGGCGTGCGTACGTCGTGAGTCTCATCGAAGGCGTGGGATCGAACCTCGTCTTCGCCTACGGCACCGGCGACGGCGTCAACCCGGAGGAGATCTCCTTCGAGGATCTCGACGTCTTTCGTGCGCGCGTGCCCGGCGTCCGGGCCATGGCGCCGGTGCTGAGCGGCGCCGAGACCCTCTCGATCCGGGGCGAGCCCGAGGTCGTGAACGTGCTGGGGGCAACGCCCGAATATGCGCCCGTGCGCAATCTCATCGGGGTCTCGGGCCGCTTTCCGACGCAGCGCGAGGAGGAGAGCGCGGAGAAGGTCTGCGTCGTCTCACGCGAGCTGGCCCAGCGTCTCTGGGGGGAGCAGCCTCCCGGTGACGACGCGTGGCTCCGCGTCTTCGGCCTGCGCTTTCGCGTCGTCGGCGTCTACCGCGAGGGCGTCGAGAGCGCCGCCGCGGTACAGAAGAGCGAGGCGGCGGGGCTCACGGTGATCGTGCCCTTCTCGACCTTCCGCAATCTTTCTCCGGTTCGCTTCGTGGACGTCGTCTACCTCCAGGCCGAGAGCCCGCGTGCCGTCCCCGCCGTGGTGAGCGCGGTCGGCGAGGTGCTGAAGTCGCGGCACCGTTCGCTCTCGAGCTTCAAGGTCGAATCGCTGCAGGGCTATCTGGTCCTCGCGCAGCGGGTCTCGGATGCGGTCACCCTGGGCCTCATCGCCATCGCCGCGGTCTCGCTCCTGGTGGGCGGCATCGGTATCATGAACATCATGTTGGTGACGGTGACCGAGCGGACCCGCGACATCGGCATCCGCCTCGCGCTCGGCGCTGGCCGGCGGGACATCCTGCTCCAGTTCCTGCTGGAGGCGGGAATCCTGAGCTTTGCCGGAGGCATCGCCGGCGTGGTGATCGGCGCCTTGCTGCCGTGGTACGTGGGCCTTCTCTACGGCGTCGGGGTTCCGGTCTCGATCCTGAGCGTGGCCGTCGCCTTCACGGTCTCCGTGACGGTGGGCCTGTTCTTCGGCCTGTATCCCGCGCGCAAGGCCGCGAACATGAACATCGTGGACGCCCTCGGGTACGAATGAGCGAGGGCTGCGGGGAGCTTCCCCCGGCCGCCTTGAGAGGTTGGGCTGCGCCCTGTAGTCTCGGCGC
>CAYOIG010000607.1:0-4290 GCA_964403915.1 uncultured Myxococcaceae bacterium | reverse complement strand
CTTCTCTCCGGGCCGTGACACGCCGCCCGTGCCGACCGGGTCCGGGCTCGATACGATGAGCGGCACCCTGAGGTGCCGCTCGACGTGACCCCTCCCCTCGAACCCACCGATCCGGAGCTGCTCGGGGTGATGCAGCTCGATCTCGAGATCGCGCTCGACGGCTTCTCGAAGGGCGCACGGCTGCGCGGCCACGAGTACGCCAGCCTCCGGCGGGTGAGCAATCTCCATCGCACGGGCCCCATTCTACGCGCCGCGGTTCGCGGCGGTGCCCGGTACCAGGTGACGTGGCGGTGGGCGGACGAGGACGGCTGGGTCGGGAGCTGCTCCTGTCCGGTGCAGGCTCTCTGCAAGCACCTGTACGCGGTCGCGCTCGAAGCACTCGCCGATCCCGACGTGCTCTGCATGCCCGAGCCCTGCGACGACGATGACCCGGGCGAGGATCTGGTGCGGGTTCTCGCGGCCGGGCGACATGGGACCGCTCCGGTGTCCCGGCGTCGCGAGGAGCAAGCCGCTCTCGCCGAGGCGCTTCGCGATCTGCGGGAGCATCCCGAGGCGTGGCGTCGCGAGGGCGCCCTCCCGACGCTGCTTTCGCACGACAAGATGATGCGCCTTCGCTTCGAGACCCATCGCGCCCTCGCGGAGGCTCTGGCCGAGGAAGATCCCGACATCCGCTGCTGGAAGGTCGTTCGCGTGATCGAGTCGGTACCGCGGATCGAGTGCCCCCCGCTGCTCGTGCCCTACCGCGACCGGCCCGACATCGAGACGCGCGCGGCCGAGGCCGGCCGGCAACGCGTGCTCGCGGGGCTCGCCGCCTGGACGCTTCCGGGCGGCACTCGGGCCGTAGCTCCGACGAGGCGGCTGCGCGTGGCGTTCTCGGTGGCTCGCGAGGGTAGCGACGTGGTGGTCCTTGCCGAGGCGCGGCTCTCCTCGAAGAAGCTGCTGGAGGCCCCGCGCCGGCTGAATCAGTTGGACCAACTGCTGGCCGAGTGTCGGAGCTGCCAGGACGCGCTCGAGCCGCGCGAGCTCGCCCTGCTGCTCCTGCTCGTCCAGCTCCGTGTCGGCGGCAGCGACGGCGCGCCCATCTCGCGCCAGCCGGGCGCGCTGCGCAGGCTGCTCGAGCACCTGCACGCATCGCCGCTCGGCTACTGGGACACGTCGAGCGCTCCCGAGCTCTCAGCCGCGATGGGCCTCGTGCACGGTGCGCCCGTGCGGCTCGGCCTGCTGCCCGCCTCGATCGTTCCGGCGTGCGAAGACACTCCCGCGGGCCCCGTCCTCGGCCTGCAGCTACTCCTCGCCGATGGTCGTACCGCGGCCCTCGACACCGCGGTGCTGTGCCCGCCGCCAACGGCGGCGGATCGGCGCGGCGAGAGCCTCGGCCTCGTCGATGGCACGTTCTGGCCCGTGGTGGGCGAGCCGCCGGCGTCCCTGCTCGCCGAGCTCTCGGCGCGTGGCGCCGTTCCTCTCGACCTCGAGCGCGACGCGCCGCTCCTCAGGCCCCTGGCCCAGCGATTTCCGTCGGTCGCGGGCGGCCTCGCAGCGCACACGCGGGCGCGGCACGTCAAGCCCATCGTTCTGGCTGACCTGCGAGACGATGCGTGGCTCCACTTCCGGCTCCTCGCGTGCGACGCCGAGCTGACGTGGGAGCCCGGCGAAGTCTTTCCCGACGGAGCTGCCGCGTTCGAGCATCAGCCCGATCTGGGCTTCACGCCGGCCGACCTCGCGCGCGAGACGCGCTGCGGGGACTCGACCACGCCCGCCGTCGAGCCCTCCATATCGGAGGAGCGCAGGGGGCTCGAGATTCCGGAGCCTGCCGACGTGGATCCGGCCCTCACCTGGCTGTCGACAGTCCTGGGCGGCGACGGAAGTCACCCGCCGGAGCGCTACCGATCGGTGCCCGGCCACTGGCTGCCTGCGACGGGAGCGTCTCTCGACCGCTTCGTGGAAGCCCACGGCGCGCTGCCGCGCTCGATCCGCGTCTACACCACACCGGATCTCCGGAAGCTCCTCCACCCGCAGCAGCGCTCCGTGCCGCGGCTGCGCGTGTCGGGCTCCGGGATCGACTTCTTCGAGGTCTCCGCCGAGTGGGAAGAGGCCGCCGAGCCTTTCTCCACGGCCGAGATCGCTGCGCTCCGCGAGGCCACCACGCGCTTCGTGCGCTTGCCGCGCGGGTGGGTGGCGCGCGCTGCGGCGGAAGGCCAGGAAGGCGTGCTCGCCGCACTCGCCGATCTCGGCGTC
Source organism: uncultured Myxococcaceae bacterium (assembly GCA_964403915.1). Taxonomy (GTDB): domain Bacteria; phylum Myxococcota_A; class UBA9160; order UBA9160; family UBA9160; genus MYXO. Next base: position 2,055 of record CAYOIG010000607.1, on the reverse strand, counting down.
GAGCCGGGCACGGCCCCCGAACGCATCGGCATCACACAGCTCGCCGGCGTGTCCGACCGCAGCCTCGAAATCCTCGCCGCCTGCGGCATGAGCGAGGAGTCGCGCGCGGCGGTCGAGGATCTCCGCGCGCGTATCGCCTCCTTCGAGGGCGTCCCGCACCGCGAGCTCCCGCCGGGGCTCACGGCCGATCTGCGCCCGTATCAGCGCGAGGGCGTCGACTTCCTGGCCCACGCCACCTCGCTCGGTCTTGGCGCCGTGCTGGGCGACGACATGGGCCTCGGAAAGACGGTGCAGGCCCTCGCGTGGCTGCTCCACGTGCGCGCCGACGAGAGCGATCCGGGCCCGAGCCTCGTCGTCTGCCCGACGTCGCTGCTGCACAACTGGCGGCGCGAGGCGGAGCGCTTCGCGCCTGGGCTGCGCGTCGCCGTGCTCGAGCGCGGCAGCGAGCGGCACATCCTGCGCGCCGAGGCGGAGCGCTGGGATCTGCTGCTGACGAACTACGCACTTCTGCGTCGAGATATCGAGGGCTGGGAGAAGCTCGACCTGCACGCCGCCATTCTCGACGAGGCGCAGAACGTCAAGAATCCGGACGCCGCGGTCTCGAAGGCGGTCCGCCGGCTGCGTGCGCGCCACCGGCTGGCACTGACCGGCACGCCCCTCGAGAACCGGCCGCTCGATCTCTGGAGCCTGGTCTCGTTCGTGAGCCCCGGCCTGCTGGGCAGCCAGCGCGCCTTCATCGAGCGTTACGAGGGCGCTGGAGCCACGCCGCTCTCACGCGCACGGCTCGCCGCGAAGCTGCGCCCGGTCCTGATCCGCAGGCTCAAGAGCGAGGTGGCGAAGGATCTCCCCGATCGCATCGAGGAGCGCCGCGACTGCGACCTCTCCCCCGAGCAGCGCAGGCTCTATCTCGCCGAGCTGCGGCGCGCGCGCAAGCTCGCGCTCGGGCCCGAAGGCTCGGCGCAGGACGAGGCGCAGCGGCGCATTGCCGTGCTCGCGGCGCTCACGCGGCTGCGCCAGATCTGCTGCCACGCGGCGCTCGCGGGCGGCATGCGCAGCATCTCCTCGGGCAAGGTCGACGCGCTGTTCGAGATCCTCGAGCCGCTCCTCGCCGAGGGGCACAAGGTGCTGGTGTTCTCGCAGTTCGTGAAGTGCCTCGAGATCCTGCGCCAGGAGCTCGCGCGGCGCGGCATCCCCCAGCATCTGCTCACGGGCGAGAGCGTGAAGCGCGATCGGATCGTCGCCGAGTTCGAGTCGGGCGAGGGCGCGAGCGTGTTCCTGATCTCGCTCAAGGCCGGCGGCACGGGCCTCAACCTGACCGCGGCGAGCTACGTCGTGCTGTTCGACCCGTGGTGGAACCCGGCCGTCGAGGCCCAGGCCATCGATCGCACGCACCGCATCGGCCAGGATCGCACCGTGGTGGCCTACCGCCTGCTGGCGCGCGGCACGGTCGAGGAGCGCATCTTCGAGCTGCAGCAGCAGAAGGCGGCCATGGTCCGCGACGTGCTCGGCGAGGAAGGTTTCGCGCGCAGCCTCTCGCGCGACGATCTCGCGTATCTGCTCGAAGCGGAGTGAGCACGCCTCGCTGCGCTCTCTGAGCGCAGGCGTGAAGGGACGCTCCGCGCCGTAGCCCGGTCGTCCCGCTGGCGCGAGGTCAGAGCGCGTGCGCCCTCAGCGCACGATCGATCCCGAACGCCGCCTCGCGTCCATCGCGAAGGCCGAAGGCCACGAGGCTCGGCCCGCGAACGGCGTCGCCGCCGGCGTAGATGCCCGGCGCGCTCGTCTGCTGCTCGCGATCGACCAAGAGCCGGCCCCGCGCACCCGCCCGCCACCAAACACCGCTGAGCTCGACACCCGAGACGTCCCCTGGTGCTGCGGCGACGCCGTTGCGAGCCGAGCCCGCCTCCATGCCGGGGAGCTCGAGGCGGCTCTCCGCACCAATGCCGATGAAGAGCGCGCGATATCCCTGCGCACGCCAGTCGCCGGCGAGGTCGCCGAACGCCGTGCCGCATCGGAGCTCGACGCCGCGCGCCTCGAGCGTCTGGAGGTAGCGGGGCA
>CAYOIG010000606.1:0-2586 GCA_964403915.1 uncultured Myxococcaceae bacterium | reverse complement strand
GTGGCGAGCGGTCTCCTGCTCGGTCTCCTCCGGCGTCCCCTGTCGCGCGGCGCAACCATCGTGCTTTCCTGCGGCAGCGTGCTCGGCGCCTTCGGTCTCTCGCTGGCGGCGCTGTGGCAACTGATCGCGCTTCCCGAGGGCCAGCGCCTGCTCGTCGATCGCATGGCGCCGTGGATCGGGGCCGGGCGCTTCAGCGCCGAGATCTCCTTCGCGCTCGATCCGATTTCGGCGGTGATGGTGCTGCTGGTCTCGGGCGTGGGTCTGCTGATCCACGTCTACTCGATCGGCTACATGGACGATGACCATCGCGACGACAAGGGATTCCAGCGTTTCTTCTGTTACCTCAATCTCTTCACGTTCTCGATGCTCACGCTGGTGCTGGCCGACAACCTGCTGTTGATGTTCCTCGGCTGGGAAGGGGTGGGCCTCTGCTCCTACCTGCTGATCGGCTTCTGGTACGCCGACCGCTGGAACGCCTACTGCGGTGCCAAGGCCTTCATCGTGAACCGCATCGGCGACTTCGGCTTCCTGCTCGGCATCTTCCTGCTCTTCACGGCGATCGCGAACGTGCTACCGGCCGAGCGCGCGAGCGAGGCCGTCGTGTTCCGGCAGATCCAGGCCGCCTTTCCGCTCATCGCGGAGAAGACCGTTCGCCTTCCCGAGTGGCTCGGCTTTCTCCCGGGCGCCCCGGAGTGGAAGCTCGCCACGCTGATCGGCCTCTGCTTCTTCGTGGGCGCGGCCGGAAAGTCGGCGCAGATCCCGCTCTACGTCTGGCTGCCCGACGCCATGGCGGGCCCGACGCCCGTCTCGGCGCTGATCCACGCCGCCACCATGGTGACGGCCGGCGTCTACATGGTTTGCCGCATGAGCTTTCTCTACGCCGAGGCACCCGGTGCGAGCGCGGTCATCGCCTGGACGGGCGGCATCACCGCGCTGTTCGCTGCGACCATCGCCCTGGTGCAGACCGACATCAAGAAGGTGCTGGCGTACTCGACCGTGAGCCAGCTCGGCTACATGTTCCTCGCCGCGGGCTGCGGCGGCTACACCGCCGCAATGTTCCACTTGCTTACGCACGGCTTCTTCAAGGCGCTGCTCTTCCTCGGCGCAGGCGCCGTCATCCTCGCGCTGCACCACGAGCAGGACATCGAGAAGATGGGCGGCCTCACGCGCTTCATCCCGTGGTGGCGTCCGACGCACCTGTGCTTCCTCGTGGGCGTGCTCGCCATCTCCGGGGCGCCCGGACTCTCGGGCTTCTTCTCGAAAGACGAAGTGCTGCAGTCCGCCTGGGTCGCCGAGACCATCCCCGGCCACGTCTGGCTCTGGGCCATCGGCGTCCTGACGGCCGGTCTCACGGCCTTCTACATGTTCCGTCTCCACTTCCGCGTCTTCTTCGGAGAGTCGCGGATCGCAGCGTCGCTGCGTGGCCACGTGCACGAGGCCGCCTCGACCGTGACGCTGCCGCTCGTGGTGCTGGCCGTGCTCTCCATCGTCGGTGGCTATGCCGGGTTGCCGCAGGTCTACGGCGACATGCTCGGGATCGCGCACTCGAACAGTCTCGCGAACTTCCAGGCGCCGGCGATCGCACACGTCGCCGTGCACCACGTCTCGCACGCCACCGAGCTCGGGCTCGCGCTCGTGGCCGTGGGCTTCGCTCTCGCGGGTGCGCTGGTGGCCTTCGTGCTCTATCTGCGGCGGCCGGAGCTGCCGGAGAAGCTCGCCGCCGCATTCTCCGGGACCCATCGCCTGCTGGTGGCCCGCTACCGCGTGGACGAGCTCTACGATCGCGTCTTCGTCCGGCCGCTGGTCGCACTCTCGGAGCGTGTGCTGTTTCGCGGCATCGATGCCGGGCTGATCGATGGCCTCGCGGTGATGGGCACGGCGCGGGCCGTCCGCAGCTTCGCGAACCGAGGTCTGCGCTACGCGCAGTCGGGCCTCACCCAGACCTATTTTGCGTTCATGATCGCCGGGGCGGCGGCCGTCGTCGTCTACCTGCTCGGGTGAAATCAGTGGCCTTCCTCGACGCACACTTGCTGACCATCATCACCTTCCTGCCGCTCGCGACGGGGCTGCTGCTCGTCGTGCTGAGCGGCCTGCCGTCCCGCACCGCTTTCGGCCTCGCGCTCGGCGGCAGCCTCGCGACCTTCCTGCTCTCGGTCCGGCTCTTCTTCGCCTTCGATCCTGCGCTCGGCAGCTTCCAGCTCCTCGAGCGTCACGAGTGGCTGGTCGACTGGGGCGTCCACTACTTCGTCGGCGTGGACGGCATCAGCCTCCTGCTCATTCTGCTGACCACCTTCCTCGTGCCGATCGCCCTGCTCTCCGCATGGAAGGCGATCCGCGAGCGAACGACGAGCTTCCTGTTCTTCATGCTCTTCCTCGAGACGGCGATGGTCGGCACCTTCGCCTCGCTCAACCTCTTCCAGTTCTACGTCTTCTGGGAACTGATGCTGGTGCCGATGCTGTTCCTGATCGGCATCTGGGGCGCCGATCGGCGCGTCTATGCCGCCGTCAAGTTCTTCCTCTACACGGTCGTGGGCTCGCTCTTCATGCTCGTGGCCCTGATCGTCGTCTACTACCTGAACTTCGAGC
>CAYOIG010000605.1:0-2546 GCA_964403915.1 uncultured Myxococcaceae bacterium | reverse complement strand
GCCTACATGGCGGACGACTCGCTCGCCGTCGGCCTCGCCATTGCGACCCTCGGCCACCGCAAGCTCAGCGAGCGCGGCGGGCGCTGGCTGCAGGCCCTGAGCGGGAGCGTGATGCTGGCTCTCGCGGGGCTCCTGCTGTTCGCGCCGGCGTGGCTGAGGTAGGAGAGGCGAAACCGGAGGGCACGATGCAAAGAGGATCTCGCCTGATGCGCGGCGCGCTACGAGGCGCTGGCGCGGCTCATGCGGGCTTCGCGGTCGCTGCGTCCACGCGCGCCATCCAGCGCTCGGCGACGGGGCGCGCTGCGAACGCCTTGCCGCCCTCCTCCGTGTCGCGGATGCACGCGAGCTCGGCGAAGACCGAGAGGTCGGCGAGCGAGAGGGCGTTGCCCACCAGCCACTCGCCGTCTCCCAACCAGTCCGACACGGCGTCGAGATGGCGCTCGAGGTCGCGCACCACCATCGCGAGCGGCTTTCGGCCGAGGCCCTGCTTGCCGAGGATGCCGCGCATCATGAGCGGCACGACGAGCTGCGCGGCCGTCTTCATCCATGCGGGATCGTGGGCCGTGAGCTTCGGAATGTTCCGTCGCGCGTTGTGCGGCACCGTGAAGCGAAGACGCATCTCGTAGAAGTAGAGGCTCTCGTCCGCCCAGTCCTCGAAAACGTGACACAGAGCGCGCAGCTTCGGATCGCGCGGCACGAGGGGCGGATCGGGGAACTGCTCCTCCAGGTAGTACGCGATGTCGGTCGAGTCGGCGACGAAGCGCCCATCGTGCTCGAGGCACGGAAGCTTGCCGATCGGGTTCACCTTCTTGACGGCGGTGAACGCTTCCTTCAGCGGCACCTCGCGCACGGCGTAGGGCTGCTTCTTCCAGTGCAGGATGCGGCGGACCTTGTCGCAGAAGGGGGAGATCTCGAACTGGTAGAGGGTGATCATGGGGGCCTCCGGCGGCCGAGGATACCCGCCGCGAGCGGCCGGCCCGCCCCTTGCGGAGTTTGTATACGAGATGTATACAACCGATGACATGGCCGACCCGCCGAACGACCGCAAGGAGCGCGTGATCCATACGCGCGTGGCCGAGGATCTCGACGAGGAGATCAAGCGCCGCGCGCAGAATCTCGGCGTTTCGGTCTCGAATCTGGTCCGGAACATCCTGCAGAACACGATCGGCCTCGTGGAGGAGATCGTGCTCGACGGGGCCGAGGCCATGCGCGCCGCCCGCAGAAGCGTGGCCGGCGAGGGCGACGGTGCCCCGGCGAGGCCGGGCCGTGTGATCGGCTGGCAGCCCGCGATCCTGGCGGTGAACGCCCTCTGCGAGCGCTGCAACGCGATCCTGCCGCGCGGAACGCGGGCCGGGATCGCGCTTCTCGAGGGGCCGGGAGCGCCGGCCTTCCGCTGCGAGCCCTGTCTGGAGGAGATCCGAGCCGATGCCGAGCCGCGCCCGCCGCACGAGTGATTACCTGCGCGATCGCCTCGCGCCCGAGCTGGCCGACCTCGGCGCGCAGATCGGCGCCCGTGTCGGCGCCTCGGCCGCACGCCTCGGACGCCTGCTCGGCCAGGTCGGCGATCTGGTGGACGATCTCGCAGCCGACTCGGCGGCGGTGGCGCGTGAGGCCGAGCGACTGCGTGACATCGCGCTCGGCCACGGAGCCACGGCGCGCGACGCCGTGCGCGCCGCCCCTCGCTTCGGTCGCATCGTGCGCGAGGCGCTGCTGCTCGTCGCCGCCTACCGCCTGCACCACGCGGCGCGCGGCCCCGGCGCAGAGCTTCTGGGCGAGAACGCCGTCGATGTGGCGCGGGAGCGGCTGCACCGCGAGGGCGCGCGACGCCTGTACGATCTCTGCGTCGATCTGCGCGGCGGCGTTCTCAAGCTCGGCCAGCTCGCGTCGAGCCGGATCGATCTGCTGCCCGCCGCCTACGCGCGGGAGCTCGGCCGCCTGCAGGATCGCGTGCCGCCCGTTCCGGCGTCCGCGATCGCAGCGTCGATCGAGGCGTCACTCGGCGCCCCGATCGGGGAACGGTTCGCGGAGTTCGAGGCCGAGCCCCTCGCCGCAGCGTCCCTCGCGCAGGTGCACGGCGCCCGGCTGCCCGACGGCACGCGCGTGGCCGTGAAGACGCTCGTGCCCGGCATCGAGGACGTCGTGGAGACGGATCTCGCCGCGCTCCGCGTGGTGGCCCCGGCGCTGCGCGAGGTCTGGCCGCGTCTCGACTTCGAGACGGTGACGCGCGAGCTCGCACGCTCGCTCCGTGAGGAGCTCGACCTCGAGACCGAGGCCGCGAACGCCGAGCGCTTCGCCGCGGAGGCTGCCGGTGATGCGGGCGTGATCGTGCCGCGCATCCACCGCGAGTGCGCCTCCCGGCGCGTGCTCACGCTGGAGCGGATCGAAGGCGTGCGGCTCCTCGACTGGCTCGAGGCCTGCGACGGCCGCGGCGAGGCCGGAGGCGCCGAGCGCGATCGCCTGCTCGAGATCCTGGTGCGCACCACGAGCGCGCAGATCCTCGTGCGCGGCTTCTTCCACGGCGATCCGCATCCGGGCAACTTCCTCGT
>CAYOIG010000604.1:0-3558 GCA_964403915.1 uncultured Myxococcaceae bacterium | reverse complement strand
CGAGCGTCCTCGATCGTGTTCGAATCGGCGGCTACGGCTCCATGCGATTCGAGAACGCGAACCTCGCGAACCAGAAAGACACCTTCACCATGCGGCGGCTCGTCATGACGACGGAGGCGCAGATCCATCCGCGGCTCACGTTCTACTCCGAGCTCGAATACGAGCGCTTCCGCGAGCTAGAGCTCGAGCGCGCCGTCTTCCCGGATGCCGGCGGTCTGCGGATCGAGCAGGAGATCGAAGGAACGAGCAGCTCGGAGATCGCTCTCGAGCAGGCGTGGCTCCAGTTCGAGCTCGATCCGCGGCTCCAGATTCGCGCTGGCGGTGTGCTGGTTCCGATCGGCCGCTTCAACATCCGTCACGACGATGATCTGTGGCTGCTGCCGCGCCGTACACTGGTCGACCGCGGCGCGCCCGTCCTTCCGATCGCGTCGGCCTGGGACGAGCTTGGAGCGGGCTTCGTCGGGCGGATCCCGGTCGGCGAGACCTCGCTCGACTACCAGCTCTACGTGATGAACGGCGCCAGCATCGAGGGCACGCTCGAGGAGCTGGCCCAGACACGAAGCGGCCGCCGCGACAAGCTCGAGCTCGAGGGCGAGTTCGGGATGCAGACGGGGACGTTCTCGAACGACATCAAGGACAGCAAGGCCGTGGCCGGCCGGCTCGCGTGGTCTCCCGGACCGGGGCACGAGATCGCAGCCTCGTTCTACACCGGGCGCTATACGCCCGACTACCTCCAGGGAGCCGACGTCACCTCGCTGTCGCTCGACGGCATCACGCAGATCTACGGGCTCGAGCTGGAGGGAGAGTTCGTCACCACGGGCTGGAACGACGTCGAAGGCGTCGCAGAGAGCTTCGCCCGCACGGCGCTGCGCTCGGAATCGAACAACACCAGCGCCTTCGATCCCCGCCTCGAGCCCGAGATCGAGTTTGCGCTCAATCCGCTGGCACGGCGCAAGAGCGGCTACTGGATCGAGGCCCGCTACCCGTTCTGGCCGGCGTGGATGCCGAGCCTCGGCTTCAGCCAGCCGCAGCTCGTTCCCGTCGTGCGCTGGGAGCAGGTCTTCTTCGATCACCTGCTCTCGGGCCTCACGTTCGCAAACGGGCTCGTGACCGCCGAGGAGATCGACGCGCGCCAGCTCTCGCGGGCAACGCTCGGCCTTGCCTATCGCCCGATGCCGACCGTCACCTTCACCCTCGCCTACGAATACATCTACACCGGTGGCGGAAGCCTCGTGGGCCTGACGAACTACCTTCCGGCCCGCGAGAACGAGGGGAGCGCGCAGTCGTTCCTGACGGGGCTCACCTTTGGCTTCTGACGTGGCCGCCAGACGACGTGGGATGGGAATGCGCTCTCCTTCCGGCGCAGCCCTGCTGCTGGCGCTCGCCTGCCTCGCGGCTTCGCCAGCCGCCGCGGTGCAGGTTCATCACTCCGACGCGGAGGCCCTCGCGCTGGCCTTTCCCGAGGCCACGCGGATCGAGCAGCGCGTGGTGACGCTCGACGAGGCGGGCAGGGCGCGCGTCTCGGAGCAGCTCGGCTACGCGGCGCGCGACCGCTCGGTGGTGCTGCGAGAGGCCTTCCGGGGGGAAACCCTTCTCGGCCGAGCCCTCGTGCTGGAAGAGATCGGCAAGACGCTGCCCTTCCGCTTCCTCGTTGCGATCACACCGGAAGGGAAGGTCGACCAGGTGTTGCTCCTCGCCTACCGTGAGCCGCGCGGCTACGAGATCGAGCGCGAGGCCTTCCGGGCCCAGTACCAGGGCAAGGCGCTCGCCGACCCGATCCGCCGCGGAGAGGACATTCGCAACGTGACGGGCGCAACGCTCTCGGTCGATTCGCTCTCGCGGGGCGTACGGCGCGCGCTCGCCCTGTGTGGCGTCGCGACCGGCGTGCCGGCCGCGACGGCGAACGCCGGGGGCTGATCGCCCGCGTTTCGAGGCCGGAGCGTCCGTTGAAAGTCTTTGCGAATGGCCGTCATCTGCGCACGAGCTCGCTCCCGCTGCGCGTGACGCTCACGGGCTTCCTGCTCTTCCTGCTCGCCGGCTACGCCTCGAACCTCGCACTGCTCGCGTGGAAGACCGGCTTCACGCCGGCTGGAGTCGCGGCCTACTACCTGGGCGACGCCTCGGGGATGCGCTTTCCGAAGGAGCTGCACGAGCTGCTGGAGAACACGCACTTCCACATCTACGTCGTGCCCATGGTGCTGCTCGTGCTGACGCACGTCTTCTTCATGACGCCGTGGAGCGAGCGCGCGCGCGTGGCCGTCACGATCCTGGCCTACGGCGCCGCGGCGCTCGACCTGGCGGCCCCGTGGGCCGTCTGGTCCCTCGGCGCGGCCTTCGCACCGCTCAAGCTCTTCTCGAGCGTCCTCTACCACGCGACGCTCTTCTTCCTCGTCGGGGCCTGTCTCTACGAGACCTGGTGGGCGCCGCTGCCAGGAAATGCGACGGAGTAGCCACGCGCCGCTCGTCCGTCTCAGGGGGAGCCCGACCAGCGTACGGCGAGGCCCGGCGAGACGTAGCGGCGCCCGTCCTCGAAGACGATGAGCGCGCCGAGATCGGGCCTCGCGGCGACGAATCCGGGCCCGGCCTCGCCCATCACGAAGACCGCCGTCGAGAGCGCGTCGGAGCGCGTCGCCGCCTGGGCCACGACGCTGACCGAGCGCACACCGCGCGCGGGGTGTCCGCTGTGCGGGTCGAGCAGATGATGGATCCGAATGCCGCCGGTCTCGGCGAATCGCCAGGTCGGTGCCGACGTTGAGATCCCTCCTTCGAGCAGCTCGAGCTCTGCCATGGACTCGCCGGGGCGCGACGGGGCTTCGATCGCGATCGGCCAGGGGCGCTCCTGCGAGCCGCCGTAGAAGGCGAGGTCGCCCGAAGCCTTCACCATGGCGGCCGGCACGCCGCGGGCACGCAGGCCCTCGAGCACGCGGTCGGCGATGAAGCCCTTGCCGATCGCGCCGAGGCCGATGGCGGCGCCGGGCCGAGTGAGCCGTGCGCGGCCGGCCGCGGCGTCGATCTCGATCGCCTCCCATCCGACACTTTCTCGTGTCGCTTCGAGCGCCTTCGCCTCGGGCACTCCCGGGCTTCCGCCCGCGAAGCCCCAGAGGCGCACCAGCGGCAACACGGTCGGATCGAAGGCCCCGCCGCTCTCGGCGGCGAGCGCGCGCGCTGCCTCGAGCACGGCGAGGGTCTCGGGGGAGAGCGCCGTCCAGCCGTCGCCGGCCCGGCGGTTCACGGCCGAGATCTCGCTCGTCTCGCGCCATTCGGAGAGCAGGCCTTCCATGCGCTCGATCTCGGCGAAGCCGTGCTCGATCGCCGTGCGCCCGCGCTCGCGATCGGGATCGCGAACCACGATGGTGACCAGGGTGCCGAGAGCCAGCCGCGAGACGGAGATCTCGGGCGGCGAGGCAGCGAGCTCCGGCGCAGGGCCCGGATTCGGCGGCGCGCACGCCAGCAGGAAGACCGTTGCCGCGATCGCGGCCCACGGGCGGCCAGCGCTCATCCGCCCAGCCCTACGCGCCTTCGTTCACCCAGGCTTCGAGGTCCTCGGGCACGCCCCAC
>CAYOIG010000603.1:0-2907 GCA_964403915.1 uncultured Myxococcaceae bacterium | reverse complement strand
AGCGGGCCGGCGAGCCTGCAGAAGAGCACCGCACCCGCCGCGACCGAGTGGGCGATCTTCGCGCTCGCGCAGATGAACGGGAAGGTGACGGCGGCGATCCTGCCCTACATCGATCGCGGCATGGCCTCACCGGCCGAGAATGCGCCACTGCTGCAGGATCTTCGGGCCGAGCTCGGCGCAGCGGTGAGCCGCGCCGGACGTCTCGGCCTCGCGAAGCGGACGGCCGCCGGCGCCAGTGCGACCGATCTCGCCCGTGCGAGGTCCTGGCTCGATCTCGGCGACCAGATGGCGCTGCTCGGAAGGCAGAGCACCGCAGTCCTTTGCTGGGCTGCCGCCCTGCCCTACGTGCTCTGACGAGAAGAGCGCCGGACCGCTCGGAGCTTCGTGCGCTACGCTGCCTCTCCACCGATTGGAGAGGCACATGGCTCCCCGCATCACCGAGGCGGACGTCCTCGACGCGCTCCGTCCGATCATCGATCCCGATTTCGGCAAATCGATCGTCGACCTCGGCTTCGTGAAGGGGGTGCGCATCGAGGGTGGACGCGTGGCCTTCAGCATCGAGCTCACGACACCGGCCTGCCCCGTGAAGGCCGAGTTCGAGAAGGCGGCGCGAGAGCGCGTCTCGGCGCTCGCCGGCGTCGACGCCGTCGAAGTCAGCATGACCACGACCCCGCGCGGCCGTGCGGCCGCGCCCACGGCCGCCCAGGCCGAGATCCTCCCGGGTGTCCGCAACGCGATCGCCGTGGCTTCGGGCAAGGGCGGCGTCGGCAAGAGCACGACGGCCGTGAACCTCGCCCTCGCGCTGCGCGACACCGGCGCCAGCGTCGGGATCCTCGACGCCGACGTCTACGGCCCCTCGCTCCCGCTCCTGGTCGGCGTGAGCGCACGACCGCGCAGCATCGAGCGCCGGATCCTCCCGAACGAGGCCTACGGCATGAAGGTCATGTCGATGGGCTTCTTCGTCGGCGAGAGCTCGCCCGTGATCTGGCGCGGGCCGATGGTGCACGGCCTCATCTCGCAGTTCCTGAAGGACGTCGACTGGGGAACGCTCGACTATCTCGTGATCGACATGCCTCCTGGCACCGGCGATGCGGCCCTCACGCTCACCCAGATGGCCCCGCTCGCGGGCGCCGTGATCGTCACCACGGCCAACGACCTCTCGCTGATCGATGCGCGCAAGGGCCTCAAGATGTTCGAGAAAGTGAGCGTTCCGATCCTCGGAATCGTCGAGAACCTGTCCTGGTTCACGCCGCCGGATCTTCCGGATCGCCGGTACTACCTCTTCGGCCGCGGCGGCGGCGAGAGGACGGCGACGGAGCTCGGCGTCCCGTTCCTGGGCGAGGTGCCTCTCGACCCCCGCGTGGCCGAGGGCGGAGACGTAGGCAGGCCGATCCTCATCGAGGCGCCGGAGTCCGATGCGGCGCAGGCCTTCCGCGACATCGCCGGCAAGATCGCACGCCGGCTCGCGGTGCTCGCCAGCGATTCGCCAGCCATCGCCGACGCCAGCATCGAGTGGGTGAGCTGAGCTACTGCGGGCGGCTCGCGCCCAGCAGATCGGCAAACAGGGGCGGGAAGCTCGCCAGCTTGCCGTCCTTCACCTTCGCGAGAAACTCCTCGTAGGTCATCTTCTCGAGCGTGATGCGGGGATCGGGCTCGAAGAAGCTGTCGACCAGCGGCACGCCCCGCGACCAGTTGAGCATGGTCTCGGCCGACTGCCCCTTCTCGCGGTCCGTGTAGACGAGCTTGATTGGCAGCTTCTCGGCGTCCTCCGTGGCCCAGACCTCCTCACGGGTATTGCCGGTGTTCACGCGGTAGATCGTGACCTCGCGGCCCATCAGCCGCTCGCTGCCGGCCTTCTCCGCTCCGCGGGCGAGGATCTTCTCGACGTCGCGGCCGAAGGGACGGCCTCCCTTCTGGTCGTCGGCGATCGCCTTCGCGGAGCGCTGGATCGCGATGCCCGTCCCGGCCGAGGGGAGGATGTTGTAGTAGGTGTCGCCGCTCACGATCGTGAGCAGCATGGTCCCCCCCGCGACCATTTCGGCACGGAGCTTGCGGCCCTTCGACCAGATGTTCATGACACGGATCCCGCCGTCGCCATGCTGGACGGTCTCGGCGTACCAGGTGTCCGCCCCTCCTCTCTTTTCGTCCCCGGCCGCCTGCGCCGCGCTGGCAGCGCCCAGCGCGAGGGCCAGCAGCAGGGCCCACCCCGTGCGCTTCGTCCACGACCGCATTCCACTCCCCCCTGCGGCTGCCCGCCGTCTCGATCGAACTCGCTCGCGGCCCGGCCCTTGGGCCGCAGGGGCGCTCCCTCGGATGCGCCGTGCGAGGCGTGATCTTACCATCGCGCGCGTGCGAATCGCGCTCACGATTGCGGGCTCGGATCCGACGGGCGGCGCCGGCCTGCAGCAGGACCTCCAGGTCTTCCGCTCGCTCGGAGTGCATGGTGCCGGCGTCGTCACCGCGATCACGGTGCAGGACACTGCGAAGGTCCACCGCGTGCTCCCGGCCTTCCCGAACGTGGTGTTGGAGCAGATCCGGGCGCTGATTCGCGACGTCATACCCCACGCCGTCAAGCTCGGCATGCTCGCGACCGACGACGTGGCCCGCATGGTCGAGCTCGGCCTCTCGGAGCTGCTGCGTGCGCGAGCCGAGCCACCCCTGCTCGTGATCGATCCCGTGCTGGCGGCGAGCGACGGCTCGATCCTGCTCGAGCGGCGCGCGTGGGAGACGCTCATACGCCTGTTCCCCCTCGCGGCCCTCGTGACTCCCAACCTGCCCGAGGCCGGGACGCTCACGGGCGTGGACGTCTCGGGAGCCGCAGGCATCGAGGCCGCCGCCCGCGCCCTGGTGGAGGATCTCGGCGCAGGCGCCGTGCTGGTGAAGGGCGGCCACCGCGATGGCCCGCCC
>CAYOIG010000602.1:0-5118 GCA_964403915.1 uncultured Myxococcaceae bacterium | reverse complement strand
CACGCCGCGCGACTTCGATCTCTCTCCGTACTTCGAGATCGTGAAGTTCAACGTGCTCGCCGAGGGCCGCTTCGACTACCAGAAGATCCACTGGGAGGAGGCCGAGGCTGCCGCGACGAAGCGCAGCGCGTGACGGTCGCGGTCGTCGATCAGGCCGCGGCGCCCGGGCTCGCGGGGGGCGTCTTCAGCCAGCGCAGGCCGAGATCGCTGGCGCGGAGGCCCGCGGCGTCGTCCGCTACCGCCTCGAGGCGTGCGGCGCCGAGGGTGCGGCGCAGCAGCTCGATGCCGGCGAAGCGGATCGCGTCCTCGAAGGCCGGCGCCTGCGCGCGGCCGCGGCTCTCGACGTAGGCAGACCAGGTGCCGGCGAGGGCAGGGCGGGCGCGATCGGCTGCGCCACGCGCAGCATCCGCGACGACGAGGTGCGCGAGCAGGATGCCCACGTCGAAGGCGGCCTCGCCCGCGTGGGCGATCTCGGCGTCGAGCAGCCGCGGCCGGCCCGGCTGCACCAGCACGTTGCCGCCCTGCACGTCGGCATGAACGAGCACGCCGGTGGGCGTGAGGTAGCGGCGGTATGCAGCGTCGGCGAGCGCGACAGCCGTTTCGTCGTGCCACAGCACCTCGGCGCGGTCACGCAGCGCCGGCGAGAGCGGGAAGTCGTTCTCGCGGAAGGGCAGAGAGAAGATGTGATCGCCGTGCAGGCGACGCATCTCGTCGTTCTCGAAACGCGAAGCGAGATCGGGGCGCTGCGCGGTGCCCGCGTGCACGGCACCCAGAAAGGCGCCGAGCGCGCGGCCGGCGGCTTCCGCCACGCCGGCGTCGCCACCCCGCAGCAGCGCATGATCGAGGCGGGGTACGTCGCCGAGATCCTCGAGCACGAGAACGCGCTCGGCCTCGTCGAAGTCGAGCAGCTGCGGGCAGAGGCCGGCCGCGTCGAGAGGGCGGACCGTCTCGTAGTAGCGGGCCTCGAAGACCGCCCGAGCGGTCGTCACCTGATACTCGGGGAAGCGCTCGAGGGCCGGGCGGGCCTGCTTCACGATCAGCGACCGGCCGCCGCTGCCGAGCCTCACCCGGCGCACCCAGTTGATGTTTCCGTCGCCTGCGGGCTCCACCCGAACGGCCTCTCCCGCCCGGGCAAGTCCTCGATTTCGCAGGTACTCCTCGAGGTTCTCCGGGGTGAGGCGAAGCTGCGTGCGCATGGATGGGCAGGCCTCCGGAAAAAAACGCTCAAGTCCCTTCGCAAGCCGCCGAAAGGCAAGGCATAGGTTCGAGCTGATCCAGGGGGGGTGAGGTTCGGACCTGAGCGCCCCGGCGGCCACCCGGCCCCGGGGCCGCTCTGCTTAAGGAGCCTGCTCCAGCTGGAGCCCCTGGGCCGCGCCGTCGTCGGCGACGTCACTGTGGCAGGCGGCCTTCTGCCCCGAGGCCGCACCCATCTTCTCGCGCGTCTTGCTCGCGAGCCGGTGCAGCTCCTCCGGCGAGAGCACGCCGCGCTTCTCGAGAATCTCGCGCTGCTCGGGCGAGAGCGCCTCCGTGATCTTCGCCTTCTCCCAGGCGTAGGCCTCGTCCTTGCCGGAGAGGAAGCCCTGGATCTCCTTGCTGATGCGTACCGAGCACCAGTCGTGGCCGCACATCGCGCAGAAGTCGGTGTCGACGTCGAGGTCTTCGTCGTGGTAGGCCCGCGCCGTGTCGGGGTCGAAGGAGAGCTCGAAGTGCTTCGCCCAGTTGAGAGCGGCGCGCGCCTTCGTGAGCTCGTCGTCGCGGTCGCGCGTGCCGGGGATGCCGAGCGCGATGTCCGCGGCATGGGCCGCGATGCGGTACGCGATGCAGCCCTGCTTGACGTCGTCCTTCTTGGGCAGGCCGACGTGCTCCTTCGGCGTCACGTAGCAGAGCATGGCGGCGCCGTGGTAGGCCGCGGCCGTGGCACCGATGCAGCTCGTGATGTGGTCGTAGCCCGGGAAGATGTCGGTCACGAGCGGACCGAGCACGTAGAAAGGGGCGCCGTGACACAGCCGGCGCTGCAGCTTCATGTTGTACTCGATCTGGTCGAAGGGAACGTGCCCCGGGCCCTCGACCATCACCTGCACGCCGTGGCGCCACGCGCGCTCCGTCAGCTCGCCGAGGGTCTCGAGCTCGCGAAGCTGCGCGACGTCGGAGGCATCGGCGAGGCCGCCGGGCCGCAGCCCATCGCCGATCGAGAACGTGACGTCGTGTCGGCGCATGACAGCGCAGATCTCGTCCCAGATCTCGTACATTAGGTTCTGCCGGCCGTGGTGCAGCATCCACTTGGCGAGCAGGGAGCCGCCGCGGCTCACGATGCCGATCAGGCGCCGTTGCACGAAGGGCAGGTGCTCCCGCAGCACGCCGGCGTGGATCGTGAAGTAGTCGACGCCCTGCCGCGCCTGATGCTCGAGACAGTCGAGCACGGCCCGTGCATCGAGATCCTCGATCTTGCGGCCGAGGATCATCGAGTAGATCGGCACCGTTCCGATGGGCACGGCCGAGGCTTCGAGGATGGCCATGCGCGTCTTGTCGAGATCGCCGCCGGTCGACAGATCCATCACGGTGTCGGCGCCCCAGCGCTCGGCCCAGCGCAGCTTCTCCACCTCTTCGTCGGTGGAGCTCGAGACGGGGGAGGCGCCCATGTTGGCGTTGACCTTCGTGCGCGCAGCGCGGCCGATGGCCATGGGATCGAGCTGGAATCCGAGATGGTTGCGGTTGGCCGGGATCACCATGCGGCCAGCAGCGACCTCGTCGCGAACCTGCTCGGGCGAGAGATGCGTCTCCCGCTCGGCAACGCGGCGCATCTGCGGCGTCAGGAGGCCGAGGCGCGCGTGCTCGAGCTGCGTCACGGGCACGAAGCCGGCCGGTGGCGTCCAGCGCCCACCGACGAGCGTCCAGTCGGGCGGCATGAAATCCCAGGCCGTGTTCGCCGAGGGCTCGGGCATGCCCGGTGTATCGGGAGAGCTGAAGGCGAGGGGGCCGCCGATCTCGGCACGCTTCGCGAAGCTTCCGGGGTTCGTGCCTTGCGCCTGGCTGGAAGGGTTGCCGCCCACGGGCGGAAGCGGGAGACGAAGCGGGCCGGGGGAGGATCGATCGGCGGACACGGGCGCTCCTTCGCGTCAGAAGCGGAGCGGCGGTCCCGATGGCACTGGACTTCGGCCGGAGAGCCTTCCCTACGCTCGTCCTAGCGAGTTCAGGTTCGAAGGGTCTGATCTCAGGCTCGGAGTCGTGCTCCGGCCACCCCCAGGCTCCGCAATGGCTCGAATCTATCACGCGCCGGAGCGGTGAACAACGTCAGCGTGCGCGCAGCCGGGCGTTGGCGTCGAGAACCTTCTTCGCGCCGGCCTTGCGGTGCTTCTCGAGAACGCGGCCGAGGGCGGTGTCCGTGAGCGCGAGGATGCGCACGGCGAAGAGCGCGGCGTTGGCGGCTCCTGCGCCACCGATCGCGAACGTGGCCGTCGGCACGCCGGCCGGCATCTGCAGGATGGAGAGCAGGCTGTCGATGCCATCGAGCACACGGCCTGGGATCGGAACACCGAGCACGGGCAGGGGCGTGAGCGCCGCGATCATGCCCGGGAGCGCTGCCGCCGCGCCCGCGCCGGCGATCAGCACGCGCAGGCCGCGGCCCTCGGCCTCGCGTGCGTAGGCGATGGTCTCGTCCGGCGTGCGATGCGCACTGAGCACCGACGTCTCGAAGGGCACGCCGAGATCGCGCAGGATCTGCTCTGCGCGTGCCATCGTCTCGGCATCGGACTCGCTGCCCATGACGATGCCGACGAGAGGCGATGCGGCTCTTCGGGGGCGGGATGCCATGCCATCCTCCGGTTCGTGGTTGCGGGAGTCTCGCGCAGCCGAGGGGCGCCGCCAGCCGCGGCACCGGGCCGCGGCGGCGGCGCCTGCGCTACCGTCGCGCGCGATGCGGAACCCTCGCGCGCGCCTCGCCGCAGTGCTCGCCAGCGCAGTCTTCGCCACGTCGGCCTGCGACCGCGGGGTCGAGCCGTACGTCCCCGGCGAGCAGCCGTCGCAGCCCGATCTGCGAAAGATCTTCCCGCCGGGCGCGGCGCAGGCCGAGAAGACTGCCGGCGCACCGCAGGCCGATCGCGGTGAGCCGCCTCCGCCGCCTGGCGAGACGGCCACGGCGGGTGAGCCGATCCGCGGGAGCGTGAGCGTCGCCCCCGCGCTCGCGGCGCGCATGCCCGCTGGCGCCGTGCTCTTCATCGTCGCGCGCCGGGGCGCGTCGGGGCCCCCGGTGGCGGTCAAGCGCGTCGACTCTCCGCAGCTCCCGCTCGCCTTCGAGATCGGTCCCGACGACCGCATGATCGCAGCCGTGCCGTTCTCGGGCCCGCTGCTCCTCTCGGCGCGCCTCGACGGCGATGGCAACGCCACGACGCGCACGGCCGGCGATCTGCAGGGCGCCGCTGCGGCGCCGGTCGATCCGGGCGCGCACGACGTCGAGATCGTGCTCGGCGAGGTGCTTTGAGGCCGCGGCCCTGGGAGCGTCTCGCGCGCGAGCGGCTGCGCGACTGCCGTGTCTTCCAGCTCGAACGCGTGATCGCGCGCTCGCCCAGCAGCGGCGAGGAGCACGACTTCTTCTGCATCGCGTCGGCCGAGTGGGTCAACGTCGTGCCGATCACGGCCGATGAGCAGGTCGTGATGGTGCGCCAGTTCCGCCACGGCTCGCAGTCGCTCACGCTCGAGATTCCGGGCGGGATGGTCGACGCTGGAGAGGCGCCGGCCGAGGCGGCGGCGCGCGAGCTGCTGGAGGAGACGGGCTACCGGGCCGGACGCGTCGTTTCGGTTGGCGCCGTCAATCCGAACCCGGCGCTCTTCGGCAACCGCGTACACACGTTCGTGGCGCCGCGCGTCGAGAAGGTGGCCGAGATCCGGAACGAGGGCGCGGAGGAGACCTGGGTCGAGCTCGTCCCTGTCGCCGAGATCCCGAGCCTCGTGCGGTCGGGAGGCATCGATCATGCGCTGGTGCTGGCCGGGCTCTACCAATGGGAGCTTCTGCGCCGGGAGGGAGGGCTCTAGTCGTGGCGAAGCAGCCTCGCGCGAAGCGTCGTCCGGCGCCCGCTTTTCGACCGCGAATGGCGCTCGGCGACTTTCTCGTGGCCTATCTCG
>CAYOIG010000601.1:0-3264 GCA_964403915.1 uncultured Myxococcaceae bacterium | reverse complement strand
GGCCGCCGGCGATCGCGAGGATCAGTTCTTCTGGTGGGATGCGCTCTCGGGCACGCTCACGCCCGCGCCACGCGGCACGCTGGCGACGATGGGCGTCGACCCCGCCCTCGAGGGCTGCTACCGCGTGACGCTCGCCGACGGACGAAACGTCGAGGTTGAGCCGGTCTTCGCGCTGCTGCGCCGGCAGCTCGAGGACTACACGCCGGAGAAGGCCGGCGCGATCTGCGAGATCCATCCCGACAACATTCGCGCCCTCGCGCGCAAGGTGGCAACGCGCAAGACCAAGATCTTCGTCGGCTGCAACTCGGGCAAGTCGTATCACGGAGATCTCATGGAGCGCGCGATGGCGCTGCTCCTCGCGCTCACGGGCAACTGGGGCAAGAAAGGGACCGGCGTCCGCTCCTGGGCCGTGATCGGCCTCGACGGCCAGGCCTTCATGGCCCAGAAGGGAGCGCCCGGGCAGGAGGCCGCGCAGCGCTTCATCGCGGGCGTCGTGGGCATGCGGCGCATGCTCGGGGCAGGCGATCCCACGGTCAGCACGGAGATGCTGCAGAACCGCGCCGCAGAGATGGCGGGCGAGCTCGGTGGCATGGGCCGCACGCTGCCGCCCGTCTACCTCTGGTATCACCAGTATGGCTACAAGGAGCGCTGGAACGACCCGAGCAATCACGATCCGGCCATGCCGCGCAGCTTCGGTGCCTATCTCGAGGAGGCCGCCGAGAAGGGCTGGTGGGAGGGGAGCCTGCCGCGGGTGTTCGAGAACGTCGAGCCCCGGGTGCTGGTCGAGGCGGGCGGCAACCTGCTCCGACGCCAGCGAGGAGGGCAGGCGGTGCTGCTCGAGCACCTTTGGCCGAAGCTGAAGATGATCGTCTCGATCGACTCGCGTCTCAGCACCACCGGCCTGTATTCGGACTACGTCCTGCCTTCGGCGCAGCACGGAGAGAAGATCCAGCACAGCATGCCCTCGGTGCATCACCTCAACTGCGTGCTGGCCGATCGCGCGGTGGCGCCGGCCGGCGAGGCGCTGCCCGACATCGAGATTGGGCTTCGATTGCTCGAGAAGATCGAGGAGCGTGCCGCCGCGCGCGGTCTGGCGGAGTTCAGCGACTCGAAGGGCCGGAAGCGCAGCCTGCAGGGCCTCACGGCAGCGATGACCCTCGGTGGCGCGCTGCGCGACGAGGAGAAGCGCTTCGATGAGGCCGTGCGCGACAACGCGGTCTATGGCCTGCTGCCGCCGGGCACCACGCTCGAGACGCTGCGCGAGAAGGGGGCCATCCGCTTCTCCGGCTGGGGGATCGTGGGGCACGGCCCCTCGCAGGCCTCGACGCTGCGCCCGGACGAGGTGCACAACCCACTGCGCTGGCACACCGAGGAAAAGGTTCCCTACGACACGCTCACGCGCCGGGCGCAGTTCTACATCGATCACGACTGGTTTCTCGAAGCCGGCGAGGCGCTGCCGACGCACAAGGAGTCTCCGGGCCACGGTGGGCCGGGGAGGCGCTTCCAGCTCACCAGCGGGCACAACCGCTGGAGCATCCACTCGATGAACATGGCCAGCCGCGTGCTGCTCAACACGCACCGCGGCGAACCCTTTGCATTCCTCAACCCGCAGGACGCCGCGAGCCTCGGCGTCGGGGATGACGACTGGATCGAGCTGGTGAGCGACGTGGGGCAAACGCGCATGGCCGCCAAGCTCTCTCCCGCTTGCCGGCCGGGACAGGTGATCCTGTACAACGGCTTCGAGCCGTTCATGCACCCGGGCTGGAAGGGACAGTCGGAGCTGGAGCCCGGCCAGATGAAGTGGCTCGGGCTCGCGGGTGGCTACGGGCACCTCAAATACCGCGCCTTCTCCTGGCAGGCGGTGCCCACCGACCGCGCGGTGCGGGTGGACGTTCGCAGGGTGGAGAACGGCTAGCGTTCCGGGCTCGATGCCGGTGCGGCCGTCGCCCGCCGGCGACGGAGGATCGTCATGACTCTTCACACCCCGATCTGCGACCTCTTCGGCATCGAGCATCCGATCTTCTTGGCTGGCATGGGCGGCGTCGCCTATGCGGAGCTGTGCGCCGCGGTGTCGGAGGCCGGAGGCTTCGGCACGCTGGGGATGGTCGGCTTTCCGCCGGCACGCATTAGGGACGAGATGCGCGAGGTGCGGCGGCGTACCAGCCGGCCCTTCGGCGTCGATCTGCTGGCCGCACTCCCCGACCACATCCATGCCGCCATCGACGTGATCCTCGACGAGGGAGCCTCGGCCTTCATCGCTGGCCTCGGCGTGCCGGAGCCCGTCATCGAGAAGTGTCACGAGCGGGGCGTCCGGGTGATGGCCGTGTGCGGGAAGGTGAGCCATGCCGTCCATGCGGAGGCCGCAGGCTGCGATGCGGTCGTGGCGCAGGGCACGGAGGCCGGAGGCCATACCGGGAGCATCGGGGGCATGGCCCTCGTGCCGCAGACGGTGGACGCCGTTCGCATCCCCGTGCTGGCGGCGGGGGCCATCGTCGATGGCCGCGGCCTCGCGGCGGCGCTCGCCTTCGGCGCCCAGGGAGCGTGGATCGGCACGCGCTTCATCGCCTCCACCGAGGCGCGCGCTGCGGCCGTCTACAAGCGGCGGCTGGTGGAGGCGGGGGGCGCCGACACGCGCGTCACACGCTGCTACTCCGGCAAGCCCATGCGCGTGCTCCAGAACCGTCACGTCGAGGATTGGGAGAGGCGCGCGAGCGAGATCCAGCCCTTCCCGCTCCAGTTCCTGAAGAGTGCGAGTGAGGGGCTGCTCTCCTTCGCCGACGATGCGGCGGCGGATCCCGACCGGAGCTGCATGCCGGCGGGGCAGGGCGTGGGCGGCATCGCGGAGATTCTGCCCGTGGCGGAGATCGTGCAGCGCCTCTTGGACGATGCGCGCGTCACGATCGACCGGCTCGCGAAGCTCGCGCCGGCCACCGGGGCGGCGGCCGGTCGCTAGGCCGACCCGGACGCAGGCCGTGAAGACGACCCTCTTCCACAACGGAACGCTCTGGCTGGGCGAGCGGCCGGCACCGAGGCCGGGCTGGCTGCTGGTGCAGGGCGACCGCATCGTTCGCTGCGGCATGGCCACCGATGCGGAGCCGGCGGCCGAGGCGACCGTCGATCTCGGCGGCGGGCATCTGCTGCCCGGCTTCTGCGACGCGCACTCGCATCTCTCGGTGGGCGCCTGGCTGCCTGCGGTGGGGGACGGCGCCGCCCTGCGCTCACCGGAGGAGGCGCTGGCCGCCGTGCGCGCCGCGGCCAGCACGC
>CAYOIG010000600.1:0-5059 GCA_964403915.1 uncultured Myxococcaceae bacterium | reverse complement strand
GCGAGGACGTCGCCAGGTGCAGCAGCCGGCTGCCATGGCCGCGAGGGAGCCCAGGCTCGCGACGTGGGGGCGTCGCGCCATCACGTTGCCGCTCTACCCTGGCCTGCTCGCGGGCTTGGTTGGTCTGTTGCCGCTGCTCGTTCCCGTTGCTCTCCTCTTCGACCTCGCGCGCAGGCGCGAGCTCGCGACCCTGCGCTGTCTCGTCTTCCTCGTGCTCTATCTCACCTGCGAGGTGGCCGGAGTTCTCGGCAGCGCCGCCCTCTGGCTCGCTTCGCCGCTGCTCGGCGGGCTCGCCTCCGAGCGCTCGCGCAGCCTCCACTACGCGCTGCAGTCGTGGTGGGCCGGCACCCTCTACCGCGGCACGCAGTTCCTCTACGGCCTGCGGCAGGTGGTGGAGGAGGGCGCGAGCGATCCAGGTCGGGGCCCCGTCATCGTCTTCGCTCGCCATGCCAGCGTGGGCGACACCGTGATTCCGGCAGTCTTCCTCTCGCGCCGTCACGGCCTTCGCCTGCGCTACGTGCTCAAGCGCGAGCTGCTCTGGGATCCGTGCCTCGACCTCGTCGGCAATCGCCTCCCGAACTACTTCGTGCGGCGCGGCTCGGGCGAAGCGGCACGCGAGGCCCAGGGAGTAGCTCGCCTTCTCGAAGGCATGGGGCCGCGGGACGGTGTGCTGATCTATCCCGAGGGCACCCGCTTCACCCCGGCCAAACGCGAGCGCGCGCTCGCGCACCTGGAGAAGGGCGCCGGCCAGCGGCTTCTCGCACGCGCCCGAGCGTTCGAGTGCGTGCTGCCGCCGCGCCCCGGGGGCTCGCTGGCGCTGCTCGAAGCCAATCCCGGTGCGGACGCCCTGTTCTGCGCCCACGTCGGCTTCGATGCCGCCGCCACGTTCTGGCACTTCTGGAATGGCCGGCTCACCGGGCAGACCATTCACGTCGCATTCTGGCGCGTCCCGGCTTCCGAGATTCCGAAGGGCCGCGATGCGCAGCTCGACTGGCTCTACGACCAATGGGCGCGCATGGATGCCTGGGTGCGGGATCACGCGCCGGCCCTTCGGGCGCCGCATTGACGCGCCATGGCGAGGGCGCAGCGCGCTAGGCTCGCATCAGATCAGGAGGTGCAACGTGACGACGCAGCGGCCCGAGCTGCCGCAGAAGGGCTCCGACTGGCCTTCGCTCCGGGAGCGACTCGTCGGACTCGGCGCGGGCGATGCCAACTGGCGCGCCGGTCGCCTGGCCGTCTACGTCTTCCATGCGGGCGACGACGTGCTGCAGGTCGCCAAGGAGGCGTACGGTCTCTACCAATCCGAGAACGCTCTCGGTCCCATGGCCTTCCCGAGCCTCCGGCGGATGGAGGCGGACGTCGTCGGGATGGGGCTCTCGCTCCTGCACGCACCCGAGGGAGCCCGCGGCAACATGACCTCGGGCGGCACCGAGAGCATCTTGCTCGCGGTCAAGACGTGCCGTGACGAGGCCCGCGCTCGCGGGGTCGAGACGGCGGGCGCCGAGATCGTCGCGCCTCGCTCGGCACATCCCGCGTTCGACAAAGCGGCCCACCTTCTGGGGCTGCGCGTGGTTCGCGTGCCCGTAGCCGCCGATCTGCGCGCCGACGTGCCCGCCATGGCAGCGGCCGTGACGTCGCGCACGCTCATGCTCGTCGGCTCGGCGCCGTGCTTCCCGTACGGCATGATCGACCCCATCGCCGAGCTCTCGGAGCTCGCTCTCGCGCGCGAGCTCTGGCTGCACGTCGATGCCTGCGTCGGAGGCTACTTCGCACCGTTCGCACGCATGAACGGTGTCCCGGTGCCGGCCTTCGACTTCGAGCTGCCGGGCGTGCGCAGCGTCTCGGCGGACCTGCACAAATACGGCTATGCCGCCAAGGGCGCCTCCACGATCTTTCACCGCAGCGAGGCGCAGTGGCAGCATCAGGTCTTCGAGTTCGAAGACTGGCCGGCCGGCGGCATGCACACGCCAACGCTCGCGGGGACGCGGCCGGGAGGCGCGATCGCGTCGGCCTGGGCCGTCCTCAACTACCTCGGCGTCGAGGGCTATCGCGAGAAGGCGCTGCTGGTGACGCAGACGCGCCAGAAGCTGATGGACGCAATCCGCGAGATCGACGGGCTCTGCACCCACGGTGATCCGCAGCTCGGTCTGTTCACGTACGGATCGACGCGCTTCGACATCTTTGCGATCTGGGGACGCATGGCCCGCCGGGGCTGGTTCACGGGGCTGACGACCGAGCCGCGCGGGATCCACCTGATGCTCTCGCCCGCGCATGCGGGCGTTGCGGACGAGTACCTCGCCGATCTTCGGGCGAGTGTCTCGGAGGTGGCCGCGAGCGGTGAGAGCGCCGGCGAGACGAAGGCCCGCTACGCCTGAGGCGGAGGGTCCAGTGCGCGGTCCCGGCGCGGTGCTCGCCTGCTAGGCCGTCGCAGGTTTCGGGTTCGCAAGGAGCGCATCGAGGACGGGCCACACGATCGGCTCCTGCGCAGAGAAGGCGCACAACAGGAGACGGCGGATCTCGGGATCCTCGCCGGAGAGAAACTGCGTCGCCGCTGCGCCGACCTTCGCTTCGTCGGGCTGGGCGGGGCTCTCGTCCTCGAGTACGCCGTCCTTGTGGGCGAGCCCGACCGCATCGAGCCATTCGACCAGCAGCGGACGCCGGCATTCGAGGAAGAAGATCGCGAGCATCTCCTCCGCGACGCTGTTCGAGGCGACGCGCGCCAGCGCGCTGCGCACGGCATCGGCCTGCTTCTCGTACGGGAGACTGCGCATGTAGATGGGCCGCGAGCGCATCGCGCCGCACGCGAGCATCAGTGCCTGCTGGAAGCCGGCGGGCGCCTTCTCACGGATCTCTCGCAGCACCTGGCGGGCCTGCTCCTTCGGCATGGCCGCGAAAATCTCGAAGCAACGCATGCAACCCCTCTCTCTCGTCTCGTGCCGCAGGCTAGCGGATCCGCTCCGCGGCGCTGCGGGAGGCGCGCATCGGCGCTGCTGCAGAGCGCCGGCGCAGGCCGAACGCCGACTCTCGCGCGGTCGAGCCGATCATCCTCGGGCCTGGGCCGGCTCCCGGGCGGGTGAGGTCTGCACGGCGCGAAGCGGCCTTCGCCAGGCTTCGCGCAGCACGGCCGTCGTGGTCAGCACCAGCGCGGCCGCAGTGGCGGTATGGAGCGCCGTGATCTCGACCGGGATCCGGAGCAGCACGTTGGTGACGCCGAGAGCGACCTGCACCAGCACGAGCACGAGCGCGAGCGCAGCCGGTCGCGCGAGGCCCGCAACGTCGCGCGCCGCCCAGGCCGTGAGCGCCAGAACGCCCGCGAGAGCGTAGGCAACGAGACGATGCAGGAGATGGAGGCCCGGGTTCCCGTCGAGCGACGGAAAGAAGACGCCTTCCGTACACGCGGGCCATCGATCACAGGCGAGGCCCGCGTAGCGCGAGGACACGAGGCCCCCGAGAACGATCTCGGTCACGAGCAGAGCCGCGCCGGCCGTCATCAGGGCGCGCAGTGCGGGCGCAATGGGCTCGCGCTGGCCTGCGGCTTCGCGTGCGTGATCGCGCAGGCAGAGCACGACGACGAGCAGCGTGAGCGTGAAACCGTTACCCGTCACCAGGTGGGCGGTCACCGTCCACGACGCGAGCAGATGCAGCACCGTGAGGCCGCCCAGCACCACCTGGAGCGCCAGCAGCATGCCGGCGACCATCAGCGGGCGCCCTGCCACCTGCCGCAGCGCCGGATCGCGCGCCACGCCGAGGGTGAGTGCCGCGAAGATCAGCGTTACCGAGCCTGCGATCAGACGATGGCCCCATTCGAAGGCGACGTGGAAGTCGAAGCGAGGGACGAGCTCGCCGAAGCAGAGCGGCCAGTCGGGACAGGCCAGACCCGCTCCGTGGGCGCGCACCAGCGCGCCGAGCACCATGAGGCCCCAGGCGAGTGCGAGCAGCAGGCTGAAGCCGGCCGCAAAGCGCCTGGCGCGTTCGCGGCTCTCCCCATCCTGCGGAAGCCCGGCTCGGCGCATCCCCTCTCGCTCCCTCGACCGCTCCCGCAGCGTCCAGCGCCGGGCCGCCCCGGCCCGAGCGGCGCGCGGTACGGTAGGTCATGGATGCCGGGAGAACCACGGAGACGCTGCGCCCGACGCCGCCCCGGCGCTGAGATTTCCCAGCACCGACGGGAGGCTACACTTCTGCCGGCAGCTCCCGCTTCAGTCCCGCGGGCGGCCAGTCGATACGGCGGAGATGATGCTGATGAAAGAGCCCCCGTATTCGAGTGCCGACCCGCGGCGCCTGCGCGACCTGCTCGCCCGGAGCTGTGAGCTCGCCGAGCGGCATACGGTTCCCTCGATCGTGATCGGCCTGTGCGCCCGGGAGGGCGATCTGCTGATCCCCGAGGTGATCGACTTCGTCGAGAGCGCGCTCCGCGTCGAGGACGCCGTATTTCGCATGACGCGCGAGCGTGCGGTCCTGTTCCTGACGGACGTGGATCGTGACCAGGCGCAGCGCATCCTGACGCGTGTCCTGGCGGACTTCCGCGACCGTTTCCCGGCGGCGAGCGGCCCGGAGATCGAGCTCGGCTTCTACGAGGTGCTCCCGGACTCCCGGAGCGTGGGCCTCAAGGAGGTGCTGCCGGCTCTCTTTGGAGAGCGCGGCCGCACGGAGCACTCGCCGCTCACGCACTGAAGGGCGGCCGCGGGCGGCGGCTGCGGACCTCGACGGTGCCGACCGCGCGCGCTCACGCGCCGAGCTCCGCCTCGAGCGCGCTCTCGAGCGAGGCGTGCTCGAACGTGAAGCCCAGCGCCTCGGCCTTGCGCGGCACGCAGCGGCGCGAGCCCAGGAGCTCCGCCGCGATGTCACCGAGGCCGAGTCGGAGCGCAAACGCCGGAACCCGCAGGAATGCTGGCCGCTGCAGCGCATGCGCGATGGCGCGGGTCAGCACCTCGTTGCGCACCGGATCGGGAGCGACGGCGTTGATGGGGCCCGAGGCTGCCGCATCTCCGAGCACGTGCAGCGTGAGCCGGACCAAATCGTTCGCGTGGATCCAGGGCACCCACTGCTTGCCGTCGCCCAG
>CAYOIG010000599.1:0-2480 GCA_964403915.1 uncultured Myxococcaceae bacterium | reverse complement strand
CAGGCGGCTCCGCGGCTCGCCGCCGTGGCGAGATCGCGACCGAGTCGGGTCTCCTCCGGCCGACGGCTCCTGTAGACTTGGTGACGCGAGCGCTCGCGCCGCGTCGCAACGGTTGGAGATGCAGGAATGAGCCGGTCGAGCCGCAGAGTACGGGGTCGCACCAGGGGCATGTACGGCGCTTCGGGCGACGGCGAGGAATGGGTGGGGGGTCGGCTCAGGCCGCCCTTCTTCATCGAGGACCGTGAGGAGCCGTATCGCGTCGAGATCGCGGTGTGGATGGAGCTCCCGAGCGGGCTCGTCGTGGGCCAGGAGGTCGCCCCGCCGGAGCAGGTGTCGGGTGCGGTCGGGCGCGCGCTCGAGGCGAGCTTCACGAAGCCTCTCACCGGGCGCCCGCGTCGGCCCGCGCGTCTGCGGGTGGCGGACGGTGTGCTCGCACACGAGGTGCGCGCAGTCGTCGGAGATGCGATCCCCGTGACGGTGGCGCCCACGCCGGAGCTCGATGCGCTCCTCGAATTCATGGTCGAGCGCGCTCCGGGAAGCGCGCATGGGCTCGGCGCCAGCTATCTCGAATCTGGACGCATCCCTGCCGATGCGGTGGCGCGACTCTTCGAGGCGGCGCGCTTGCTCTACAGCATGAAGCCGTGGGAGATGGTCAGCGACGACCGCGTGCTTCGCGTGGACATCCCCGCGCTCGGGATCGAGGGAGCCTGCGTGTCCATCATCGGCGCCCTCGGCGAGAGCCTCGGGCTTCTCGTCTTCCCCTCCTTCGCCGCCTACCGGATCTTCGCGGACGCCGCAGAGCGGCAGACACCGCGACAGGGTGCGCTCGATTTCGGCACCGGCTGGCTCGCGCTCGGCTTCGACCGCGGCGCCGATCTTCCGGCCACGATGCGCAAGGAGGTGTCGGCCCACGGCTGGCCCGTGGCGGATGCCAACGCCTATCCGCACGTCGAGCGTCGCGATCCCGACGGCATGCCGCGGCCGCTCGTGCCCCGCGACCTCGCCATCGCCAGCGCATGCGCCAGGTCGCTGGCTTCGTTCTTCGTGAAGCACCCGGGCTACTTCGGCTCATTCGAGCCGGAGCCGATCTGTGAGTCGTGGTTCGACGACGACGATCTCGAGGTCTGCCTCACCCACCCCTACGAAGCCTTTGCGCTCTTCGACGTCGCGGGCGCTCGCGAGAGGCGAGCTGCCGCACAGAGCACGCTCGCCTTGGGTGCGCGCACGACAGAGCCCGGCGGCGGGGCCCCCGTGGCGGGACGCAACGCTCCCTGCCCGTGCGGCAGCGGCCGCAAGTACAAGAAGTGCTGCCTGCATCGCGCCGAAGCAGCCCGCGGCGCGAGCAGAGCCGGTGAGAGCGAGCACGAGCTCGATGGACGCACGGTGAGGCTGCTGGGAGACTTCGCGGATCGACGCTTCGGTCGGGCGTGGCGGTGTTTCGAGGACGACTTCGACGATGCGGAGTACGTGGCCCAGCTCGCGGTGCCGTGGGGTCTCTATCACTTCCGCGTGGAGGGGGCGACGGTGTGCGAGCACCTGCTCCGCGAGCACGGGCACTCGCTCGTGCGGGCGGAACGGGCCTGGCTGGAGGCGCAAGAGGCGGCGTGGCTCTCGGTATGGGAGGTCGCCGCCGTGGCGCCGGGCGAGAGCATTACGCTGCTCGATCTTCTGAGCGGCGAGACCCGCATCGTGACGGAGCAGACGGCCTCGCGGAGCCTCGTGGCACGTGATGCCATACTCGCCCGTGTGGTCGGCCGTGAGAACGCAGCGATCCTCTGCGGCCTCTACCCGCGATCGCTCGGTCCCATCGCTGCGGCCGAGGTGGTGCGGCGCGCGCGCGGTCGTCTCCGGCTCCGTCGATCGGTGCCGGTGGAGCGCCTGCGCGACGACGCCTTCGGGCGCTACCTGATCCGGAGCTGGGAGGCGGCCGTGGCGGAAGCCGACGCTGTGCGCGCCGCCGCGCTCGAACATCCGCCGCAGCTCCAGAACACGGACGGTGACCCGTTCATTCTCACGAACGACCGCTTCGACATCGCACCGGGCAAGGCCGCCGCCGTCGAGGCCTGCCTGGCCGCACTGCCCGGTGTCGATCCGCCCGGACACGACGTCGAAGAGCCGGAGCCCGCCTACGTGTTCATGCGTGCAGGAAACCGAATGCACGCGAGCTGGGACAACACCGTCGT
Source organism: uncultured Myxococcaceae bacterium (assembly GCA_964403915.1). Taxonomy (GTDB): domain Bacteria; phylum Myxococcota_A; class UBA9160; order UBA9160; family UBA9160; genus MYXO. The sequence continues at coordinate 297 of CAYOIG010000599.1, read as the reverse complement.
GGGGCGTGTTCTCGTCACCGGCGACACCCTTCGCATCGAGACCAACTCCCGCGCGCGCGCGGATGCCCTGCGGGCGCAGGTGGAGGCCGCCTGCCGCACGCACATCCGGTACCGCACGCGCGAGCACGCCGACCCGCTGTCGCAACGTGCGGAGCGTGCCGAGCGAAGCGAGGGCAGCGCTCCCGCGCTCCCTTCCGGCGAGATCCAGCAGCTCATGCTCGACCTCAAGCGCCGTCACTACGCCGACTGGATCGACCAGCCCCTCCCCGCGCTCGCGGGCAGCACGCCGCGACAGGC
>CAYOIG010000598.1:0-2306 GCA_964403915.1 uncultured Myxococcaceae bacterium | reverse complement strand
GCCTCGCTCTCTCCATGCCCCCGGGCATCGAGGGCAAGGGCGCTCGCTGCGGGCGCGCCCGCAGCGCAAGCCGCTCGCCAGACGGGCTCCCAGATCGCGCCGCAGAAGCTCGTCGCATGGAGCATCACGACCGGCGGCGCGGTCGCCGCGCCCGCCGCACTGGCTGCTCCGGCCGCGCTCGCCGCGGGCCAGGCCCGCGCCCGGAGCCGCAGCCCGCCCGCTTCGAGCACGGGAGCCGGCGCGAGAGCCTTCATCGTGGCGCGGAGTCTACCGCGGTATGCTGCGCGCCCCATGACGAAGCCGAGCGACGCGCAGCCCGCAGCCGGCGCCGAGGGCGGCCCTGCCGCCGGCGTGCGCTGGAATCTCGCCGATCTCTACGCCGGGCCCGACGACCCCGTGCTCGAGGCCGATCTCACGCGCAGCCTCGAGGCCGCGCGGGCCTTCGCGGCCCGCTACCGCGGCCGCCTCGGCCAGCTCTCGGCCGCCGATCTCGCCGCCGCCGTAGACGCGCTCGAAGCCCTCGACGAGCCCGCCGCGAAGGCGCGCGCCTACTCGGGCCTGCTCTTCGCGGCCGACACCTCCGCCCCGCGCCACGGCGCGCTGCTCCAGCACGTGCAGGAGCGCGGCAGCGAGATCCGCAACACGATCCTGTTCTTCGAGCTCGAATGGGTGGCGCTCGACGACGCGCACGTCGCGCGTCTGCTCGGCGATCCTGCCCTCGCGCGCCGCCGACACTTCCTGGCGTCGGCACGCCGCTGGCGGCCCCACGTGCTCTCGGAGCCGGAGGAGCGCCTGCTCGAGGAGACGGCCAACACCGGCCGCCGCGCCTTCTCGCGCCTCTTCGACGAGGTCATGGCCGGCATGCGCTTCCGGCTCGAGCTCGACGGCAGCACGCAGGAGCTCGGCGAAGAGGAGGTGCTGGCGAAGCTCCACGAGCCGTCTCGGCCGCTCCGGAAGGCGGCCGCGGAGAGCCTCACGGCAGGGCTGCGCGAGCACGCGCGCACGCTCGGCTTCGTCTTCAATACGCTGCTCCAGGACAAGGCCGTGCTCGACCGCCTGCGCCGCTTCGAGACGCCGGCCGACGACCGCCATCTCGCGAACGAGATCGACGCCGCGAGCGTTGGCGCCCTGCTCGGCGCCTGCGAGCGGCGCTTCGGGCTGGTGGCCCGCTACTACCGGCTGAAGGCGCGGCTGCTCGGCCTCGACACGCTCGCCGACTACGACCGCTACGCGCCCATTCCCGGCGAGGAGGGCGCGCGCTCGTTCGAGGCCGCCAAGCGCACCGTGCTCGCGGCCTATGCCGACTTCTCGCCCGAGATGGCACGCGTCGCCGGCGAGTTCTTCGAGCAGCGCTGGATCGATGCCGAGCTGCGTCCGGGAAAGCGCGGCGGCGCCTTCAGCGCATCGACCACGCCGAGCGTGCACCCGTACGTCCTGCTCAACTACACGGGCAATCTGCGCGACGTGATGACGCTCGCGCACGAGCTCGGCCACGGCGTGCACCAGTCGCTGGCGCGGGTGCAGGGCCTCTTCGAGCAGGACACGCCCCTCACCACGGCCGAGACCGCCAGCGTCTTCGGCGAGATGCTGGTCTTCCGGCGCCTGCTGCGCGAGGAGCAGAATCCGAAGCTGCGCCTCGCCCTGCTGTGCGGAAAGCTCGAGGACGCGTTCGCCACCGTCTTCCGGCAGGTGGCGATGACGCGCTTCGAAGAGAGCGCACACGCCGCGCGGCGCAGCGAGGGAGAGCTGCCGCTGGAGCGTGTGAACCAGCTCTGGCTCGAAGCCAACCGGCCCATGTTCGGCGACGCCGTCCAGCTCGGCGACGACTACGGCTGGTGGTGGCTCTACATCCCGCACTTCATCCACTCTCCCTTCTACTGCTACGCCTACGCCTTCGGCGAGCTGCTGGTGCTGGCCCTGCTGCGCCGCTACGACGAGGAGGGCGAGGCCTTCGTGCCGCGCTACCTCGCCCTGCTGCGCGCTGGCGGCTCGGACACGCCGCCCGCACTGCTGCGCGAGGTCGGGCTCGACATCACCGACCCGGGCTTCTGGGACGGCGGCCTCGTGCTGCTCGAGGAACTCGTGGCCGAAGCCGAGCGTCTCGCCGCCGAAGTCGCCGCCTGAACGCCGCTGGCGGCCTTGCACGCGCGGCCGTAGCGTCCTCGGCTCGATCTCCGGAGGAGTTCCCGATGCAGCCCCGATCCGCACCCGTTCCGCACGCCGACATCGCCAGCATTCCCGACCAGATGAAGCGCCTGCGCGCCGCCTTCGAGAGCGGCCGCAGCCGCCCCCTCGCGTGGCGGCGC
>CAYOIG010000597.1:0-3062 GCA_964403915.1 uncultured Myxococcaceae bacterium | reverse complement strand
GCGGCCTCGGTGTTGATCTGCACCTGGATGTTGGTGATGTCCGGAACCGCGTCGATCGGGAGCCTCTGGAAGCTCGCGATCCCGAGCGTGGCCATGGCGAGGGTCGCGACCAGCACGGGCCAGCGGTGACGCAGGGAGAAGGAGAGGATGCGCTCGAGCATGTGCCTTCCTAGTGGTCGTGGCTGGCGCCGGACTTCCCGACGTCGGCCTTGAGAACGAAGCTGTTGGCGTCGGCATACTCCGCTCCGGCGGCGAGCCCGGAGCGCACCTCGACCCACTGGCCGTCGCGATGGCCGAGCAGGAGCGGCTGCGCCTCGAAGAGGGAGCCCGCGCGCACGAAGACCACCACGAAGCGGCCGAGAGTGTGGATCGCGCTCGACCGCACTGCGACGGGCACCTCCACTGCTTCCCCGAAGACCTCGGCGCTTACGAACAGCCCCGGCCGCCAGAGCCCCCCGGCGTTCGGAACGACCGCGCGTGCGAGCAGCGTCTGCGAGCTGGAGGAGCCCACGGGCGACAGGTATGCAATCGAGGTCTCTGCCGGTGGCGTGCCGGCGCCCGCGTCGAGCTTCACGCGCTGCCCGACGACCAGCTTCACAAAGTCCTGACGGTAGACGTCGAGATCGGCCCAGACCGTACGCAGGTCCGCCACGATGAATATCTCCTCGTCATTGGAGACGAACTCCCCGGGCGTGATGTCCTTTGCGATCACCGTGCCCGCGGTGCGCGAGCGCACCTCGTAGGGGTGAAGACTCTCGTTGCCCTCGATCACCGCGAGAACCTCGTCCTTCGCGACGGAGTCGCCGAGGCGCTTTCGCACCTCGCGCGCGATGCCGGGGAAGCGAGGCATGATGTGGGCGAGGGTCTCCTCGTTCGGGACCAGGCGCCCGCGCAGGGGGATGATGCTGCGGATCGTGGCCGGGCCTGCGATCTGCGTGGTGATCCCGGAGCTCTCGATGGCCTCCGGCGTGAGCTCCACGCGGCCCTCGTACGAGGGGTACGCGAAGCGGTGCTCGATTCCGTCGGCCGTCGCCACGACCTTCACTTCGAAGGAATGCGGCTCCTCCACGTTGTGGTCGCCGCGGAGATGGTCTGCCTCGGGCGAGAAGCGGAACGCGTCGATGCGTCCGCCGAGGCGTTCGAGATCGATCGTGAGGCTCAGCTTCGAGGGATCGAGCGGCGCTCCGTCGAGATAGGGGTAGACGCGGAACTCGGGCGGCGTTCCCCGCTCGAAGATGGTGATTTCGAGCGCGAAGCGGCCATCTTCGAGGAGCCGTCCGCCATGAGGTCCCTTCCGCAGCTCCTGCTCGGCGACGCTCCCGGCCTCGCGGCTGGTGCTGGCGGGCGCTCTTCCGCCGCCTCGCAGCAGCGCAAGGGCGAGCGCAAGGCCCGCCACGAGAACGGCGAGCGCGATCGCGATCTGTCTGAGGCGCATCTTCCCCCCTCTCACGGTGCCGAATCGATGGGAGCGCCGTGCACGCGCTCGAGCGTGGCGACACCCTGGTGGAACTCCGTCAGCAGGCGGACGTGCTGCGCGCGTGCCACGGCACGCGCGCGCTCGGCCGTGAGGAGCTCGAGCTGTCCGAAGCGTCCCTGCTCGTAGCCCTGCCGGAGCTGGCCGAGGGCAGCGTCGAGGCCGGGAAGGACGGCGGTCTCGAGCCCGTGGGCCTGGTCGAGCAGGCCGCGCAGGGTCTCGTACGCCTCGATGAAGCTCGTGCGGGCGTTCAGCTCGGCCTCTCGGCGTTCGGCGCCAGCCCGAGCGATACGATGCTGGGCCTCAGCGATCGATCCCTGATTCCGGTTCCAGAGCGGCAGCGGAACGGCCACCTCGCCCACGACCGTCGTCCCGTCTGGGCCGAACAGGCGCCGCAGGCCGGCGATGAAGGTCACGTCGGGGATGGCCCGGCTTCGCTGCAGCGCGAGCGCGGCGCGCCGGCTCTCCTGCTCGGTCTTCCAGCGCGCCAGATCGGGGCTCTCGGCGAGCAGGGGCAGCAGCGCCTCGCCCGCTGGGAGCGCGAGAGCGGAGTCGAGCCGTCCTTCGGCTCGCTCGAAGCCGGCGTGCGGCTCGCCCCAGAGCGACGAGAGGAAGTGCCGCGCGTGGTCGAGCTCGAGACGGGCCCGCTCCCGTTCGAGCCCGGCCTCGCTCAGCGCGACCCGCGCCTGCGTGACCTCCACCTCGGGCGCGATGCCGGCCTTCGAGCGCGCCTCGGACGCCGCAACGACGGCGGCGGCGATCTGCACCGTTTCGTCGTGAACACCGACGGCCTCCTGGGCGCCGACGACGCCGACGAAGGCCTGCGTCGTGCGGGTCAGCACGTCGAGCCGCGTGCTCTCGTACTCCCAGCCGGCGAGATCGCGCTCGAGAGCTGCCGATTCCATTCGCGCCTGGCGCTTGCCGCCGAGCTCGACGAGCTGTCCGAGGCGGAGCGTGGCCTGCGACTCGTTCACCCCGGCGAAGTCACCGCTGAATCCGAGGTCCTCGACCTCGAAGCTCGCTTCGGGGTTGGGACGGAGGCTCGCCTGCAGGATGCGCGCCTCGCGCGCCCGCACCTCCCACGCCTGTACGGCGAGCGTGGGGTTGTGAAGCAGGGCCGCCGCCAGCGCAGCGCGCAGCGTGATCGGACCCGTGAGCTCCGCTCCCGCAGGCGCAGGGTTCGCAGGGTCTGCGGGCACGCCAGCGACGGACGGCAGATCCCGGCCGAGCGGGCTCGGCTGCGGATAGCCCTCGTCCATCGCCGTCACGGTGGTCGAGAGCAGCCCGGCGGCCGCGAGGGCCGGCCAGAAGGCAGACGAGCGCATGAGGATGCCTCACGAACGAGAGAGGGAGGTCGTGGTGCCCGGAGCCCGGCGCTTCGTGCAGATGATGCTGCGCCAACGCCGGCTTCTGCCCGGGAACCGATGACGTGAGAAACGCGGAGTGGGGCGATCAGATCCGCAGCACGGCGCTACGCTGGATCGCGGCGTCAGGGGTGTCCGTGCGCGGCATTCGCGGACTGCTCTCGGTGGAGCAGTCAGTCGTGACGAGCTCGACGGATGGGATGGTCGCGATGGGAGCCGACCGA
>CAYOIG010000596.1:0-13949 GCA_964403915.1 uncultured Myxococcaceae bacterium | reverse complement strand
CGCGAACCTCTCGCTCGATGGAGGCGAGGCAGTCCAGCGTCAGCGCGCGCGTCTCGTAGCTCACGATCACGATCGAAAGATCCTTCACGCGACCACCCTGCCGGCGAGCGCCGGAAGGGCCGCCGCGATGGCGCGCTCCGGCTCGATGCGCGTCATGCAGCGATGATCGATGGGACAGGTGCGCAGGTAGCACGGGCGGCAGTCGACGTCCGCTACGAGCACACGAACGTGCTCGAGGGTGAGGCTCGTCTTCTCGAGGCTGGTCGGCCCCAGCAGCATCACGCAGGGCACACCGAAGGCGGCCGCGACGTGACGCGCTCCGGCGTCGTTGCACACCAGCACGCGGCTGCGGCGAACGAGGGCCTTCAGGCCCCCAAGGCCGAGACCCGGCGTGAGATCGCACGCCGGCGACTTCATGGCGCTGGCGACGCGGGCCGCCAGCGGCCCCTCGGCCGGAGCGCCGACGAGCACCACCCTCGCACCGGCCTCGGCCAGCGCGTCCCCGACCCGCGCGAAGCGGTCTGCGGGCCAGAGCTTCGACGATCCGAAAGAGGCTCCGGGCGCAAGGAGCGCGAGCGTCTCGTCCGGGCCGATGCCCGCCGCGTCCAGCAGACGCGCACAGCCTTGCTCCTCCTCCGCCGTCACGAAGAGTTCGAGCCCCGTACCGAGCGGAGGACATCCGACGGCTTCGACGAGGCCGAGCACGTGGAGCTCGCGCGGCAGCATCACGCGCCCTCCGGGGCCCCGCGCCAGCGGAAGCGGCCGGTCGAGCAGCAGACTGCGCGCGTTGCGGGCGTAGCCGACGATGTGGCGCACACCGGCCGCACGCATCGAGAGCGCGGCCGAGAACGAGTCGGGCAGGCACAGGCCGAGATCGAACCCGAAGCGGCGGAGCAGGCGGGCCTCGCGCAGCCGCGTGACGACACCCGCGCGATCGTGGCGCAGCGGGAGGATCTGGTCGATGTGCGGGCTGCCGGCGAGCAGGGGCTCGAGCCCTTGCCGGATCGCAACCCGGATGTGCGCCTGCGGGAAGCCGGCCCGGAGCGCCCGCAGGCCGGGGGTCGCCATCACGACGTCACCGGCCCAGTTCGGGGCCCGCACCAGGATCTCCCGGGGCTCGCTCGAGATGCGCGCTTCCACCGCGGCCCAATCTATGAGGGCGCCCGAAGGCCTGCCACCGGGGCTGGCGCTCCTCCCGGATCGGGCCGCCCCTCCAGCAGCGCAGCCGCTGCCGCCAGGACCCTCTCAGGGGCGACGGCGCCCATGCAGAGCGCGGCCGCGCAGCCACGACGGCAGGGGCTGCAGGCCACGCCCGCCCGAACACTGCGCGCCGGGGTGCCGGACCAGGGCTCGTTCTCGACCGGGTCCGTGGGTCCGAGGATCTGCACCACGGGTGTGCCCACCAGGGAGGCCACGTGCATCGGGCCGGTATCCCCTCCCACGTAGAGCCGACAGCCTGCAAAGAGCGCAGCGAGCTCGCCGAGCGTCGCCGTCTCGGGGGCGAGCCGTGCGGCTCCGTCCGCGAGCCTCACCACCTCGGCTGCACTCTCCCGCTCGGTCGCCTCCGGCCCCGCGGAGACCACGGTCTCCAGGCCGCGCTCCTGCCGCAGGGCACGGGCCACCGCCGCGTAGCCGGCGGCCGGCCAGCGCTTGTGGGGCGTGCCGGCACTCGTGCCAGGATGCATCGCCACTGGCGCCGCAGCGGCGCCGAGGGCTGCGGCGATCTTCGCCCGCGCCTCGCCGGCGACGTGCAGCGGCGTGATGGCCGGCTCGCAGGGCACGCCGAGAAAGCGCACCAGCGCCGCATTTCGCTCGAACCGGCTCACGCGCTCCTGCGGCAGAAGCGCTCGTGCGTTCGCGAAGTGCCAGGCGAGCTCGCGGCCAAAGGGCGGCGCGTAGGTCACGCGCTGCCGCGCACCGCTCACCCACGCCAGCAGACCGCTCTTCAGGATCGAGTGGAAGTCGAGCACCAGATCGAATCGGTCCGCACGCAGTGCGCGCACGAATGCGGACAGCTCCCGCGCCAGAACGTCAGCCCGGACGCGGCGCAGCGCGGAACGAAGCACTTCGCGCGGAAAGATCCGCACCTCGTCGATGCAGGGCTGATCGCCGAGGATGCCGCTGGCAGCCCGCTCGACGAGCCAGGTGATCCGGGCCTGCGGATACGCTGCGCGCAAGCTGGCGACGGCCGGCAGCGTGCGCACCACGTCTCCGAGAGCACCCAGCCGGATCACGAGGATGCGCTCGGCCGGCGGCGGAGCCGGCAAGGAATTGAGGGGCGTCAGGATGACTCGCCTCGCGCAGGGTGAACGGGGTCGATAGCATAGGGCCATGCGGCTCTCGCGCACCCTCTCGCGCTACGTGCTGCGCGAGGTCGCGGTCTACGGCCTCGTCGGCTTCCTGGCATTTGCGACGATCCTGGTGACGCAGAACCTGCTGCGACGCCTCGAGGATCTGCTCGCGCTCGGCTTCACACAGCACGACTTCCTGGTGATCCTCGCCTGCTTCGGCGGCATGTTCGGCGCCTACGCCGCTCCGGTCGCCTTCCTCTTCGGCGTGCTGCTCGCCATGGGCCGCCTCTCGTCCGACTCCGAAGTGACGGCCATGCAGGCCAGCGGCCTCGGCCTGCGAACGCTCCTGCTGCCGGTGCTCGCCCTGGGAGTCGCGATCTCGGCGCTCACCGCCTGGATGCTGATCGACCTCGAGCCGGCAGGCCGGCGCCAGCTCCGCTCGCTGCTCGAGCAGGTGGCCTCTCGCGGCGGCATCCTCGAGGCAGGCAAGTTTCGGGGCGTGGGCGAGCGCACGGTCTTCGTCACCGAGCGCGACCGAGAGAACAATCTTCGCGGTGTCATGGTGTCGGATCGGAGTGACCCGGCGAGACCCTTCCTCGTCTTCGCCGAGCGGGGCCGCTTCGTCTTCGAGCCCGAGACCCTGATCGCCCATCTCCAGCTCGAGAACGGCGACGTCCATCTCGACGACGACGGCGGCGATCCGAAGAAGCACGGCCGCATCGCCTTCCAGGCCCTCGACTACTCCTTCGACGTGGGCGTCCTGCTCTCGGAGAGCCGCGCCACCCTGAAGGCCCGTGAAATGTCCTTCCCCGATCTTCGCGCGCTCGTCCGGCGCTTCGACGAGGGGGAGACCGTTGCGGATGCCCGCCTGCAGCAGCCCATCACCTACCGCATCGAGCTGCAGCGGCGGCTGGCGCTGCCCGTAGCCCCCCTGCTCTTCGCGCTGGTCGGCGTGCCGCTGGGCCTGCGTCGCGCGCGCGGCGCGCGCTCCTGGGGAGCCCTGCTGTGCATCGCCGTCGTCTTCGGCTACTACGCGCTGCTCTCGTTCTCGCAGTTCCTCGGAGGCGGCGGCGTTCTGTCGCCAGTCATGGCGCTCTGGCTCCCGAACCTCGTCTTCGCCGCGCTGGCGGCGATCCTGCTGCAGCGAGCCCGGTACCGGAGCGTCTGATGTTTCGGCCGGCGCAGCCCCTGCCCGAGGGCTTCGTGCGCGAAGAACAGGGCCCGGTGGTGCTGATCGCCGATGCGCCGCTCGTCACACCTCTCGTGCGGCTCGGCCTGCTCGCGCCAGGGGGGCTCGAACGCGCGCTGACGGCGGCCAGCGGGCCCTCCGGGCGCGGCCGCGTCGCCTTGATCGCGCTGGAGGGCCGCAGCGAGCGCCTGTGCCTCAGGCCCCTGCACCGGGGAGGGTGGCTCGCACCGCTGCTTCCGGAAGCGCTCTCCAGCCTCGGACGCCCGCTCTCGGAGCTCTACGTGACGTCGCGGCTGCGCGCGGCCGGAGCGCCCGTGCCCCGCCCGGTGTGCGTGGTGGGAGAGAGAAGACGCCGCGGGGGCATCGCGGCCGCCGTCGGCACGGTCTTCGAGGAAGGCACCGTCGATGCCCTCCACTTCCTGGAAGCGGAGCCGGCGCAGGCCGATTTGCTGCGCGCCGCCGCCGCCAGCGGCGCTGCCGTCCGGCGATTCCACGATGCCGGTGGGCGCCATGCGGATCTCCACGTCAAGAACCTGCTGCTGCGCGATCGCGGAGGGGGCTTCGAGGCCCTCGTGATCGATCTCGACCGCGCTCGCATGCGGGAGCACGTATCGCCCCGCGCGCGGCTCGCGGAGCTGATGCGACTGCTTCGCTCGCTGCGCAAACGACACCTGCTTGCGCGCGTCGGCCCGCGCGGCTGCGCACGCTTCTTTACCGCCTATGTGGACGGCGACCGGACGCTACGACGTGCGCTGCTCGCGGGGCTCGGTCGCGAGCGTTTCTGGCTGGCACTCCACGCGCTGCACTACCGCTGACGCGCTCCCGGCGCGTTGCGTAGCCGCTGCTCGAGCCAGGCCACGACCTCCCCCGCGCGCTGCACCGCGAGCTCGATGGCGAGCACGCGAACGTCTCTCCCCCCGGTCCAGGGCGCGACGAGCTTGACCGCATCCTTCTCCGTGGTGACCCAGATCGGAACAGAGGGGTCGAGGTCCGAGACGTCACCGGGCCGCCAGTCATGGTGGTCGCCGAAGAAGCGCTCGGCGACGACCTTCGCACCGAGCGCTTCGACACTGCGTCGCAGCGAGGCAGGCCGTGCGATTCCGGCAAGGAGCCCGACCCGCAAGCCTGCGAGGCTCGCGGCCGGTGCGAGAGGCCCACCGGCGAGGGGGCGCAAGCCGAGCGGCCGGCGGCGAGCCTCGATCCGGAAGGCGCGCGGAGCGAGGCGCCGCACGAGAGACTCCTCCTGCTCCGGAAGCGGGCCATCGATCACGGCGATGGCATCGGCGAGCCGCAGCGCGCGGAACGGCTCACGCAGCGGCCCGCGCGGCAGCACACGGCCATTGCCGAGCCCGAGTCCCGCGTCGAGCGCCACGATCTCGACATCGCGCGCAAGGCGATGATGCTGGAAGCCGTCGTCGAGGACGAGCACCTCGGCGCCAAAGACGGCGATCGCGCGCAGCCCCGCGACGCCACGGTCGCGGGCCACGAGCACCGGCACGTCGGGTGCGTGGGCTGCGAGCAGCAACGGCTCGTCACCGGCGAGCTGCGGCGAGCTCTGCACGTGACGGCCGTCGGAGACCACCACCACGGGCTCGCTGCGCAGGCGCCCATAGCCGCGGCTCGCGATCACGACGCGGTGGCCTCGGGCACGCAGCGCCTGCGCCACGAAGGCAGCAAGCGGTGTCTTCCCGGAGCCTCCCGCCGTGAGGCCTCCGACGCTCACCACCGCACAGGAGAGGCGCCGAGGCCGCAGCCAGCCGCGGCGATGGATTTCTCGGTGCAGCACTGCGCTCGCCGCCCAGACCGCAGCCGGAAGCTCGAGGGGCAGCAGCGCCAGACGCTGCAGCAGGCTCTCCTCGCGCCGCTCGAGCCATGCGAAGCGCAAGGCTACGCGCGCTCCGCGCGCGACACGACGCTGCGAACGAGATCGAGAGCACGGCCGGCGCTCCCGCGATGCTGCGCGAGCGCGCGGCGCCCGGCCTCTCCGCGCTCCCGCGATGCCCCAGGCGCGCGCAGGGCCTCGACCACGGCCGCCGCGAGGTCTTCGGCATCCCGCACCTGCCGGCCTGCACCACAGGCGACGAGCAGCTCGGCTGCCTCGCGCGAACTCGAGACCGAAGGCCCGAAGAGCACGGGGACGCCGGCGTGGACGGGCTCGAGCAGGTTGTGGCCGCCTGCATCGATCAGGCTGCCGCCGACGAATGCAACACTCGCTCGTGTATATATGGCCGTCAGGTCGCCGAGCCCGTCGAGGAGCAGCACTTCTCCGGGCGCGAGCAGGCCGGCACCGAGCGCGCTCCGGCGCCGCACGCGGCGTCCGCGCTTCGCGGCCTGCGCAGCCACTTCGGCGGCACGAGCCGGACGCCGCGGTGCCAGCACGAGGCCCGCAGCAAGACCCCCGCGCTCGGCCGCCGCCAGCGCATCGAGCGCGGCCGTCTCCTCTCCCTCGTGCGTGCTGCCGGCGACGAAAAGGGGAACCTTCCCGAGCGCCGCGGCGAGATCCTCTGCCAGCGGCGGCAGGCTCGGCGGCGGCTCCAGCTTGAGGTCGCCGGTCACGACGATCCGCTCGGACGAGATCCCCAGCGCGGCGAAGCGCCCCGCGTCGCTCTGGCTTCGGGCGCCGACCGCCGCGAGCCGTGCGAACGTCGGCGCCAGCAAGGGACGGAGCCGGCGATAGCGGGAAAGAGAGCGCTCCGAGAGCCGGGCCGAGACCACGATCACCGGAATGCCACGCGCGGCCGCGGCCGCGATCCAGCACGGCCAGAGCTCGGTCTCGATCAGCACCAGCGCACGCGGCCGCGTGCGCGCCAGGGCAGTGGCGACGCACCAGGGGTGATCGAGGGGGGCGAGGCTCGCAGGCACGCCCGGCCGGGCGCGCCGCAGGACGTCCCGCCCGGAGACCGTCATCGTGGAGGCGAGGACGTGAAGGCCCGCGGCCTGCATGAGATCGAGGAGCGGCAGCGCCGCGAGGATCTCGCCCACGCTCGCACCGTGGATCCAGAACGCACCCGGCTCCATCCGAGGCGCAGCCCCGAATCGCTCAGCGAGGCCGCGTCGCCACGCAGGCCGCAGCGTCAGCGCAGCGAGACCGATGGGCGCTCCCGCCAGCGCGACGAGCGCCGCCAGGCTATGCCCGAGAGGGCCCACGCAGCATCTCCTCTGCAATCTGCGCGGCGCGCTCGGCCGCCCCGCCGTGTCCCAGTCGGGCCCGCACCACGGCGAGCCGAGCTCGCTGTCGCTCCGCAGCCGGTCCGGCGAGCAGCAGCAGGAGCGCGCCGGCGATTGCCTCGGGACGAGCCTCCTCCTGCAGGAACTCCGGCACGATGGGAGCGTCCGCAATCAGGTTCGCCATGGTGAACGACGGAACGTGAATGATGCGCCGGCCGATGGCGACGCTCAGCCGGCTCGACCGACCCGCCACCACCAGCGGCCGGTCCAGCAGCATGGCCTCGACGGTCACCGTCCCCGGCTTTGCGAGGACGACGTCGGAAGCCAGCATCAGCTCGTGCGCGCGGCCCGGCACGACGTCGATGCCGCAGCTCTCGGGTAGACCGGCGCTCCGCAGGCCCTCCTCGACCCCCGAACGTTCGAGGGTCGGCGCAAGGCCCACCGCAAACCGGACATCGGGCCGGTGCGCGTGCAGCGCACTGGCGCTCGCGAGAAAGAGCGCGAGGTGATGGCGCAGCTCGTTGCGGCGGCTGCCCGGGAAGAGCGCCACGAGTGGGCCCTGCGCCTCGAGGCCGAGCGCAGCGCGGGCCTGCGCGCGGCTGGTGCGCGCAGCCAGCGCAGCCAGCGGCTCTACCAGTGGGTGGCCCACGAACTCGACCGCGAGCCCCGTGCCGGCATAGACGGCCGGCTCGAACGGGAAGATCGCCGCCATGCGATCGACACGATGCGCAAGGGTGCGTACGCGCCCGCGACGCCAGGCCCAGACCTGTGGGCTCACGTAATAGAAGACGGGAATGGCCGCACGCCGCAGACGGCGTGCAAAGGGCAGATTGAAGTCGGGGGAGTCCACCAGCACCGCGAGCTCCGGCCGGATCTCGGCCAGCGCACGCCCCAGCTTGCGCCACGCGGCGATCACGCGCCGCAGGCTCGAGAGCACCTCCACCAGGCCGCCGATCGCGAGCTCGCGCTGGTGCACGAGCAGCTCGACCCCGGCCTGCTCCATGGCCTGCCCGCCGAGACCCACGAAGCGAAGATCCGGGCAGCGTGCGTGCAGCGCCCGGACCAGCCCTGCCGCGTGGAGATCACCCGACGCATCTCCCGCGCAGATCAGCACGGTCTTCATCGAAGCTGTTCGACGGAAGGCATCGCCTCGACGACGCGCAGCGCAGTACGCAGCGTACGCAGCGCATCCTCCCCCGTGACCGCCGCCTCGCTCCGGCTGCGCACGCTCGCGACGAAGCAGCGGAGCTGCGCCAGCAACGCATCCTCGCGGTCGATCTCGAGCGCCTCCATCTCGATCCGGGGCGGACCGCCGGCCGCGTCCTCCCGGCGATGGAAGAACACTGCGGATTTCGCCAGCAGGTCGATCGAGAGGTAGCCACTCGCCTGGAAGAGCCGGAGCTTGCGCACCGGCGCTACCGAGACGCGGCTCGCCGTGAAGTTCGCCACGCAGCCGCCCGGGTAGACGAGACGGGCATTGGCGATGTCGATCCTGCGGGTGAGCACGGGAACGCCGATGGCATCGATCCGCTCGGGCTCCTCGCCGAGCAGATGCTGCAGCAGGTCGAGATCGTGGATCATGAGATCACGCACCACGTCGACGTCGGTCGCCCGGCCGGGAAACGGACCGAGCCGATGCGCCTCGACGAAACGCGGCCGCTCGATCCGCTCGCGCACACCGCGCAGCGCCGGGTTGAAACGTTCGAGATGACCCACCTGGAGCACGCGCCCGAGCTGGCGCGCGCGGTCGATGAGCCGCTGCGCGTCGTCGATCTGGTCGGCAATGGGCTTCTCGATCAGCACGTCGAGGCCGGCGCTCAGCAGCGGCTCCGCCACGGCGGCATGGGCAACGCCGGGCACGGCCACGATCGCGGCATCCGCCGCCGCCGCCACGTCGGCCTGGCCCTCCAGCACCGGAACCTCGTTCGCCCCGGCGACGGTGCGTGCCCGCTCGGCGTCGAGGTCGGCAACGCCCGCGAGTGCGACGCCCTCACCGGCTCGCGACAGCTCCGCAACCTTCTTCGCGTGGAGAGCGCCCATGTGCCCGGCTCCCACCACGGCGATCCGGATCCTGGGGCTGCTCATGCGGCAGGCGCTCCGCCCTCGGCGCCGATGCCGATCAGCGCGATGCCGTGTGCGTCGGCCAGCGCGACGACACGCGCGCGATCGACCACGAGCGTTCGGTCGGCCTCGACGGCCAGGGCCGCGGCGCCAACCTGCGCAAGAACCTCCAGCGTGTCGGGGCCGATGGCGGGCAGGTCGAAGCGCGGATCCTGCCCGGGCTTCGCGACCTTCACAACGGTGACGCCAGGGCCACCGAGCGCAGCGCCGCGCCGGATCGCGGCGTCCGTTCCCTCGATCGCCTCGAGCGCCATCACGGCGCGATCCCGCACCACGACCGTCTGTCCGACGTCCACCTGCCCCAGGGCCTTGGCGATTCGCCAGCCGAACGCCGCATCGCGGCGCTGGTCTTCGGTCGGAGCGACGCTCCCGAGCACGCCCGCTTCGGCGCGAAGCTCCGGAACCAGCTCGGCCTGCGGTCGCAGCAGGAGGCCCTCGCTCGCCAGAGCGTCGGCGATGGCGCCGAGGATGGCGTCGTCGCTGCGATCCCGCAGCCCGGCGATCAGTGCGATCGCGCGCGCATCGGGCTTCAGGCTGGCGAGATCTCCGTAGAGGTTCGTCTTGAGGATCTTCCCGGCCATCACCACGTCCCGCACGTCGGCCGCGTGCAGAGCCGCAATCAGCCTCTCCAGCTCGCCGAGATGGAGCCAGGTGATCCGCTCGACCTCGGCCGCCAGCCCGGGATCGGTCTCCCCGTGGAAGGCGATGACCGCCACGCCGAGGCCGCCCCTGCGGGCGGCCCGCGCGATGTCGAGCGGGAGCCGGCCGCGCCCGGCGATCAGGCCGAGCATCTCCGTCAGCGCGTGAATCCCCGCTCGGATTTCTCGAGGAAGGCGACGAGCCGCTGCACTTCGGGGCTCTCGGTCGCCTCCTCGCGGACCCGGGCGAGGGCCGTCTCGAAGCGGAGCTTCGAGTAGAAGAGCACGTGGAAGGCCTGGCGGATCGCCCGCACGGTCTCGGGCGGGAACCCCCGCCGGCGCAGCCCGACGACGTTCACGCCGACGAGCCTGGCGCGGTCGCCCGCGATCAGCGAGTACGGCGCGCAATCCTTGCTGATCTTCGCGTTGGCGGCGGCCATGACGGATTCCCCGATCCGGGCGTATTGGTGCACGCCCGTGTAGGCGCCCAGCACGACGTGGTCTTCGACGACGACGTGACCCGCAAGGCCCGTGAAGGCTGCGAAGATGCCATGGGAGCCGATGTGGCAGTCGTGCCCGACGTGGCAGCCGTTCATGATGAGGTTGTCGTCGCCGACGCGCGTCGAGCCGCCCCCGCGCGGGGTGCCGACGTGGATCGTGACGTGCTCGCGGATCACGTTGTCCGCGCCGATCACCAGCTCGGTGGCCTCTCCCGCGAAGGTCTTGTCCTGCGGCTCCCCTCCCACCGCCGCGAACGGGAAGATCTTCGTCCGCGCGCCGACCGTGGTGCGGCCGGTCACCACGACGTGGGGGCCCACCTCGACGCCGTCTCCGAGACTGACCTCCGGGCCGACGCTCGACCAGGGACCGATGCGGACGTTCTCGCCGAGCCGCGCCTTCGGATCGACGAGGGCCGTTGCGTGAACGTCCTGCACCGACCCGACTAGCCCTTCTTGTTGAAGCGCTGGATCACGAGGTCCGTGATGTCGAGCGCTTCGCGGGAGTAGGCGAGCCCCGGGGCGTCCTTCGTGAGGATCAGGGTGAAGCCCTGCTCCTTTCCGATCGCGGTGATGGCGTCGACCAGCTTCTTGCGCATGGGCCCGAGCAGCCGCTCGCCATCCACCTTCATCTTGCCGTCGAGCTCCTTCATGCGCGAGTCGATCTCACCCTTGAGCTGCACGGCGTCGAGCTGCTTCTGATAGAGCGCCTCTTCGGAGAGCACGAACTTCTTGCTCTTCAGCTCTTCGTCGAGGGACTTCAGGCGGTCGATCATCGGCTGCAGCTGGCCCTCGGCGTCCTTCTGCTTGCGCTCCATCTCGTTCTTCGCGGCCTTGCCTTCCTCGCTCGAGAGCAGCGCCTGCTGCAGATCGACGATGCCGATCTTCATCCCGCCCGAATCATCCGCCGCCGTTCCCCAGGCCAGGATGGCCGCGAGGCCGAGCAGAACGATCGCCTTGTGCACGCGCATGTTGCCGTTGTCCTCCAGAGGTCGTCTCGAGTTTCAGACCCGACGATCAGAAGTTGGCGCCGCCGACCGAGAACTCGAACACGTAGCTGTCCTCGACCGAGAGCGGATTGAGCGGGAAGCCCATGAAGGCCTGTAGCGGCCCGAACGGGGAGAACCAGAGCGCTCCGAAGCCCGTACCATAGCGCCACTCACCCGTGTTGCTGAACAGGCTGTCGCTCTCCGCGAACGCGCCGCCCGCGTCGAAGAAGAGGATACCCATCAAGCCGAGCGTCTCGGATATCGGAAAGCGGTATTCGAGGCTGAGCGAGAGGAATTTGTTGCCGCCAATCACGTCGGTCTCGTCGAGGTCGGCGAAGTCCGAGAGCTTCTTGTCGGTGATGCTGTTGCACAAGGAGTTCCCGTTGCCCTGGGCATTGATGCCGCTCACGAGCCCGTCGACACACTCTCCCGTTCCCGCATTCCGTCCGACGGGCGTGTAGGGGCCTTCGGGCCCGAACGCGCCCTTGGTCGCGCCAAAGGCGCCCGAGAGGAAGCCGCCGAAGTCGCCGGCGTAGAGAATCGAGCGACGGGGCCCCACGGAGCGGGCGCGATAGCCGCGGAGCTGGAACGTCCCGAGGCCTCCCAGGAAGTAGCGCTCCGTGAGCGGCAGCACGAGATCCGAATCGATCAGGTTGATCGGGCAGGTCTGCCCGCCGGCCGCGCAGCCCGTTCCGATGAAGACGTTGCTGAAGTTGAAGTCGGAGATGTCGTTGAACGGCGGCGTCCAGCCGCCCCGTGCCGCGAAGACGAACGTCGAGGGCAGCGGGAACCACTGCGGCGACGGCAGGTAGTAGGCGCCGCGGCCTTCCATGCGGAAGAAGTTCGTGAATCCGCCGAGACCGGCGTACTCGAGGCTCCCCGCGGCCTGGTAGCCCGCCCTCGGCGCGATGCGGTCGTCGATCTGCTCGATGCGCGCCGAGAGCCCCATCATGCTGGTGCTGAGCTGGTCTCCGAGGAGCTCGCGGAAGATCACGGCCGCCGCGTCGACGCCGACGTTCTCCAGAACCTCGCGCTGATTGAACCCATACGTGGCGAAGGCGCGCGCGGTGTTGTCCTCGTTGAGCGCGTGGCCGACCGAGATGTCGACGCCGCGGCGCCTCTCCTCGAAGTCCTCGTACTCGAGCTGGGTCAGGTAGATCGTCGTTCCGAGGCTGAACTCCGAGCCGAGAAAGTAGGGATCGCTGAAGGAGAGGTAGAACCGGTCGGTTCGTCCACCGATGTCGGCGGAGAGCTGCGCGGCGTAGCCGCGCCCGAACAGGTTCGACTCGGCCAGCGAGCCGGTGAGGATGAAGCTGTCCTGCGTCGAGTAGCCCGCGCCGAAGGAGAGCGAGCCCGTCGCCTTCTCCACCACCTTGACGTCGAGGTCGAGCTGATTCGGGTAGTCCGTCTGCTTCGGCTCGAAGGTCACGTCCTCGAAGAAGCCGAGGCTCTTGAGGCGCCGCTTGCTCGTGTCGACGGCGCGCGCCGAATAGAGCTGCCCCTCGACCAGCTTCACCTCGCGCCGGACGACCGGGTCACGCGTCGTGGTGTTGCCGCTGACGCCGATCTCCTTGACGAAGTAGAGCGGCCCGCGCTGCACCTCGAACTCGACGTCGACGAGCTGCCGGTCCTGGTGCATGTCGGTCTTCGGGCTGACGCTCGCGAAGTAGTAGCCGCGGTCGGTGTAGTGCCGGGTGAGCCCGTCGACGTCCGCCGTCAGGAACGAGCGGTTGAAGACCGCTCCCTCCTTGAGGCGCAGCATCTCCTGCAACGCCGCGATGTCGGCGTTCGAGTCCCCCTTCACCGCGATCTTGCCGACGCTGAAGCGCGGGCCCTCCTTCACGGCCACCGTGACGACGAGCCCCCCCTCTACGGCCTCCACCCGCGGCTCCGAGAACTCCACCTGTAGGTAGCCGGCATCGGTGTATTTCTGCTCCACCGTACGCAGATCCTGCATGAAGACGGGCTCGGAATAGGTGCCCGACTTGTCGAGGTACTGCGTCGCATAGGAGTAGAAGCGCCAGGGCTTGGTCTTCATCACCCCGGTGAGCTCGTCGGTCTCGAAGGCGTCGTTGCCCTCGAAGCGGATCTCCGTGAGGCGAAGCTTCTCCCCCTCCTCGACCTCGAAGGTGACCGACACGGCCCCCTGCGGCAGCGGCTCGATGCGCTGCCGCACCTTGGCCTGGTAGTAGCCCTCGGCGCGGTACAGCCCCTCGATCCGGGCGACGTTCTCGTAGAGCAGCGGATAGTCGAGCGTGGCGCCGGTCGTGAGCGTGAGCGCGTCCCGTATCTTCTCGCCGTCGATGCTGTCGTTGCCCGAGATGGCGATCTGTCGGACGACCGGATTCTCCTCGACCTCGAAGGTGAGGACGCGGCCGTCCTTCGTCTCCTCGGTGAGCACCTTCACGTTGCGGAAGAAGCCGAGACCGAAGACCTCCCGAACGTCGGCGGCAACCTGCTGGGGGTTGTAGGGCTCTCCGGCCTTCGAGGAGATGCGGACGCGGATCGCGTCCGCCTCGATGCGCCGGTTGCCCCGGATCTGCACGTCGGCGACGCGCTCGGCCGGGCTGGCCGTGCCGCCACCACCGAGGATCCTCGTCGACGGCACGAGCTTGAAGACCACGACGACGCCAGCGGGCTTTCGCTCCGCGTCCACGCTCGCGGTGGCGATGCCGGGCATCGACTTCAGGGTCGCGAGATCGGCCTGGGTGAGTGCGGGCTCGTAGGGCGCTCCAGTCTTCGTACCGAGCTTCTCCCGGGTGCCAGGCGGCAGACTCTCCACCCCCTCGATGCGGACCTCGATCACCGGCGGTTTCGCGTCGGTCGCCACCAGCGCCGCGATGCGCTCGGCGAGCTCGTTGACGCGCTCGAGCAGCTCATCCTCGCTCGAGGCGGTGAGCACGATGCTCTGCGAAGCCACGCCGGGCTGCGTCGCCACGATGCGGGCGTCGAGGCTGAAGCGCCCCGCGAGCTCGGTCAGGCTCCCGGTGACGCCGTAACGAACGCCGAGCTCGTCGGAGACGGTCCGGACGGTCGTGTCGGTGGGGTCGGCCGTC
>CAYOIG010000595.1:0-2578 GCA_964403915.1 uncultured Myxococcaceae bacterium | reverse complement strand
GAGGAGGAGCGAAAGCGGCGGGGTCGAGGTGAGTGGATAGCGTGCCCATTCCTCGGTGATCTCGGCATTCGCGGCAAGGGCCACGCCCGCTCCACCCGCGCGCTGCGTGAGGCACGAGAGCGCGAAACGGGGCACATCATTCGTTCCGGTGTCGCTGTCGCAGGGGCCGAAGACGAAGTCGCAGCGGGCGAGGGCCTCCAGGGCGGCCGGATCGTTCTCGCTGAGGAGCTTCAGGATAGACGCCGCAAGGCGAGCCGGGTCCGGAACCCGTGCCGGAGCGCTCTGCTTCTCGAGACACGCGAGGATCCGAAGCCTTCGTTCGGCTTCGTCGGCGCAGCGAAAGCTGAGCGTTTCCTGGTCACAATGGGCGGACGGATATTCACGGAGGACCGACTCGTAGATCGATCGCGCCTCTCCCGGAGACTCGGCCTCGAGATCGAGGGCTCGCTCGATCGCTGCGGATGCCTCGCGATCCCGTTGCTCATCCGCTTCGCCGGTCTCGGCTGTTCGCGGCGCTTCTTTCGTCCCCTGTCCCAACGGGTCTGTTTCGCTCGAACATGCGACGCCGAGCCAGAAGACGCTGGCTACGATCGGGATCACTCGCATGCTCTTCCCTCCGCCGCCCGGCGTGGAAGCGGGAGGCCGCGATTGGCTCCGCGAGTCTCGATCGCGGCGCCACCGGGTGTCAACCCTCTCGATGAGGGTGGTGCTCCTCGATCGCCGCGCGCAACTGCCGGCCGCCCCTCCCGAGTTCGGGGGCGCGGGGCGGTGGACACACGCCCAACGCCAGTGTCTTCGCACGGGGCGTGCAATTCGCCGATCCCCGGCCTCTCGATGGGAGTAGGATGAGCGAGCGGCCCCGTTTCGCGAGAGAAGGAGAAGGCGGGGAGCGCAGATCGTCGGAGGTGATGGCCGTGCTGCGCGCCGGCACTCGGCAGGCGAGACCATGACGGAGGCGTCGAGCGCGGCCAGGCCCTCCGGTGCGCCCGTCACGCTGCGCATCTTCGTGTCGTCTCCGGGCGACGTGGCCGAGGAGCGCGAGAAGGCGCGGGAGGTGGTGGCGTCGCTGCAGCGCCACTACGGCGATGAGGTGCGGCTCGAGACGCTCTTGTGGGAGGACCTGCCGCTCGGGGCCGATGCCTCGTTCCAGCAGGGCATCGACCTCGTGCTCTCGCGCGACCGGGGTATCGACGTCGCGGTCTTCATCCTGTGGTCGCGGCTCGGCTCGCCGATCGGCGGCGTCGCCACGCGGCCCGACGGCTCGCCCTATCGCAGCGGGACCGAGCGCGAGCTCGATCTCATGCTCGAGGCGCGGCGCCGCTCGGGCGGCGAGCGGCCCCACGTGCTCGTCTACGTGAGACAGGACGACGACGGCTTCCGGCGGCGGCTCGCATCGGCGGCGCGCGAGGCGCTCGGCGAGGAGGTCCGACAGCAGGAGCTGGCACGGCAGTTCATCGAGGAGAACTTCCACGACGCGGCCTCACGGGTCAACGTGCGCGCCTACCACACGTATCCCGAAGCCGTGACGTTTGCGACGCGGCTGCGCGTGCACCTGCGCGAGATCGTCGAGGCGCGGCTCGAGGCCGAAGGGCCGGGCTCGGTGCGCTGGGAGGGGGAGCCGTACCGGGCCTTCGACGTCTTCGACCTCGAGCACGCGCCCATCTACTTCGGCCGAGAGGCTGAGGCGGCGGATCTCGAGGCCCTGCTCCGGCGGCGGGCGCGGGGAGGCTGCGCCTTTGCCGTGGTGGTGGGGGCGAGCGGAAGCGGGAAGAGCTCGCTCGTGCGGGCGGGGCTTTCGGCGTCGCTCGTGCGCTGCAACTTCGACGCGTCGGTCAGGCAGTGGCGGCGAACCGTGATCGTGCCCGGCGCGTGCGAGGGCGATCTGCGGCTCGGTCTCGCGCGGGCGCTCTGCGCCGACGCGGCGCTGCCCGAGCTTCGCGAGGGGGGCCCGTCGCTCGAGGGGCTCGCCGAGAGCCTCGGGCGCGACCCCCGGTCGGCGCTCCAACTGGCGATCGGGCCTGCCTTCGAGCGGGCGGCGGCGAAGCACGGCGGCGCCGTGCGGCTGCTCGTGATCGTCGACCAGCTCGAGGAGCTCTATACCGACCGGCGCATCACGGACGAGGCGCGCCGGAGCTTCCTCGAAGCCCTCGCACTGCTCGCCTCGAGCGGCCACGTCTGGGTCGTGGCGACGCTGCGCGCCGACTTCTACGCCCTGGCGCAGCAGGACCGGGCCTTCCTCGCGCTCAAGGGCGAGGACGGGCAGATGGACCTGCCGGCGCCACTGCCCTCGGCCCTGCGCCGCATGATCACCGAGCCCGCGCGGATGACGGGGCTCACCTTCGAGCGCGACGAGCCAACGCGCCAGAGCCTCGATCAGCGTCTGCTCGACGATGCGCTCGAGCAGCCCGGCGCGCTCCCCCTGCTCGAGTTCGCGCTCGCCGAGCTCTACGAGCGCCGAAGCGGGCGCGTGCTCGGTTTCGAGGCCTACCGCGCGATCGGCGGCCTGGCTGGCGCCGTGGGCCGGCGGGCGGAGACGGTCTTTGGCGCGCTTCCGGACGACGCGCGCGCCGCCCTGCCG
>CAYOIG010000594.1:0-10375 GCA_964403915.1 uncultured Myxococcaceae bacterium | reverse complement strand
AGCGACGGGCACGCAGGTAGATGGCCGCGATCTGCGCCGGCACGCCGAGCACGAGCAGCACTGGCCAGTTCGTCCCTGCGAGAACTGCACCGACCTCGCGCAGCGGCACGTCACGGACCGCGAGCCACAGACATAGCGCCGTGACGCCCAGCCCCACGATCCACATCAGCGTGCGCCGACGGGCCGTTCGCGGCGGCGCGGCGTCCGCGACCGTCTGGGGCTCCGGGGTCGAGGGCGCCGTCATGCGCCCTCCAGCCGGCGCCGCGTTTCGTCGACGTCGGCAGCGATCTGGAGGCGCAGCGCATCGCCACTCGCAAATCGCTGCTCCGGGCGGAGGCGCGCGAGAAACGAGACCTCGATGCGGCGGCCGTAGGCATCGCCCCCGAAATCGAGTAGGTGACTCTCGCAAACGATGCGCTCGCCTGCATCGAAGGTCGGGCGACTTCCGACGTTCGTGACCGCGCCGAAGAGGGTGCCTCGAGGGGGCGCGCCGTCGTCGAGGAAGCGCACCTGCCCGGCATACACGCCGCTGCCGGGCAGGAGCTCGTTTTCGGGGTCGAGGTTGAGGGTTGGGAACCCGAGACCGCGGCCCCGGCGGTCTCCGGGGACGACGCGTCCCCTCAGCGCATAGGGCCGACCCAGCAGGCGGGCAGCCGTCGCGGCCTCGCCCCTCCCCACCAGCTCCCGGATCCGCGTCGAGTTCACGTCTTGCCCATCGATGGTGACCTCGGGGATGATCGTCACGGCGAACCCCAGCCGCGGACCGAGCTCGGTCAGCATCCGCATCGACCCTTCGCGATCGTGACCAAAGCGGAAGTCGTAGCCGACATAGACCTCCACGGGCCCCAGGCGCCGGTGGAGGTACTCGCGCACGAAACGTTCGGGCGGCGTCCGCGAGAACTCGGGCGTGAAGGGCTCGAGGATCGTGAGATCGATGTCCGCGCCGGCGATCAGCTCGAGGCGCTGCTCGGTGGTCGAGAGCAGCTGCGGTGGACGCTCCGGGTGCAGCACCTTGCGCGGATGAGGCTCGAACGTCACGACCGTCGCCGTTCCGTCGTGCGCCCGCGCACGCTCCACCACCGTCGCGAGGATCGCGCGGTGGCCGAGGTGGATTCCGTCGAAGCTGCCGACGGTCACCACCGGACGAATCAGGCGCTCCTCGAGCGCCGCGCTACCCGCGACGACCTGCAATGCTAGGCTCCGCGCCGTGCGCACCCTGACGCGCTATCTGCTCGCACGCTTCCTCGGCTTCGTCCTTGCGATCCTCGGCGTCATCCTGATGACGCTCATGATCACGACCCTGCTGTTGGATTTCGACGACGTGCTCGATCCCGGGCGGGGCCTCGTGTGGACGCTGGTGAAGCTGTTGCTCCAGATCCCGGCCGAGTCCCTGCGAACGGTGCTGCCGATCTCCGCCCTCGCGGCCGCCCTGGCCTGCTTCGGCATCTCGGCCCGCTGGCTCGAGATCACGGCGATGAAGGCCGGCGGCATCTCGCCCCTCCGCGCGGCCCTGCCCGTTCTCGGCGCCGCGTGCGTCCTGTCGGGCCTCGCGCTGCTGGTCGATCAGACGCTCTCCGTGGAGGCGGCCCGCGCCCTCAGCCGCCACGTGCACGGTGGCGAGGAGGATCGAGTCACCCTCGGTCGGGGATCGTTCTGGTACCACAGGGGCGGCGCCCTTTACAACATCGAGGAGTCGGATCCGGACCGCGGCGTGCTCGAAGGGATCACCATCTACGAGCGCAGCCCCGAGGGACGGCTGCTCCGCACCCTCGAAGCCGAGGGGGCGAAGGTCACCGGGGGGCGCGAGTGGCTCCTCGAGAAGGTGACGGTCCGGACCTTCGACCTCGTGCAGCCGGCCGCACCGCCCGGCTTCGAGCAGATCCCCGAAATGCCCTACGCGCTCGGCGGGCATTCCGACCTGAAGCTCGCCGACGCCAGCGCCTCTGCGCTCACGCTGCGCGATCTGCGGCAGTACATCAAGGCACGCAAGCGCCAGGGCGCGAACGTCGATCGCTTTCGCACGCTGGAGCAGGAGCGTGTGACCGAACCCTTCACGCTTCTCCTCTTCGTGCTGCTGGCGATCCCGCTCGGCCTGCGCGTCGAGGAGAGCAAGAGCCTCGCCGTGCCGGCCCTCCAGGGGGTTGCGCTCGCGGCACTCTACCTCTTCGCCCGCGGCGTCGCGTCTACGCTCGCCTCACAGGGGGTGACACCGCCTGCAGCCTCGATCTGGATCGTCCTCGTGGCCTTCCTCGGCTTCGGCACCTGGCGGCTGCTCCGCGTTCCGCGCTGAGCCGACCGGCCGGTCCCCTTCAAGGCTGGCGCGGCGTGCGAGTCCCGAAGAGATGGAAGAAGTCGTTCCCGGGCGGCAGTACGAGCGTCGTGCCCTGCGGGATCACCTTGCGGTAGGCCTCCAGCGTGCGCACGAAATCGTAGAACGCCGCGTTGCCGCTGTAGGCCTCGGCGTAGGTCCGGGCCGCCTCGGCATCTCCTTCGCCGCGCAGCACGTCTGCGTCGCGCCTGGCGTCCGCCACGATCACGAGCGCGTCCCGCTCCGCCTCGGAGCGGATGCGGCGACCCTGCTCCTCGCCTTCGGCACGAAGCTGTCGCGAGAGCCGCTGGCGCTCGGCGCGCATGCGGGCGTAGACGTTTTCCTCGGTTCCCTTCGGAAGCTCCGTGCGGTTGATGCGCACGTCCTCGACGACGATCCCCGTGCCCGCGAGCCCCGCGTTCGTGGTCTCGGCGATCTCCTTCATGATGTCGACTCGCGCCGTGGTCAGCACTTCGGACAGCGTCCGCTGGCCGATCACCTGGCGCACGCGCGCACGGACGACGCGATCGATCTGTGACTCCGCCGGAGCACGGCCCGTCGGGAACGACTCGAAGTACTGCAGCGGATCGACGATGCGCCAGACGACGTAGTTGTCGACCACGATGCGTTCTTCGTCCCGCGTCTGGATCGGCAGCGGCTCGGCGTTGAAGTAGAGAAGCCGGTTGTCGAACGTCCGCACATCGCTCGCCAGAGGCACCCGCAGCGAGAGGCCCGGCTGCGTGAGCACCGAAACCGGGCGGCCGAAGACGAGGATCAGCTTCTGCTCGTCGACCTGGGTAACGACGAGCGGGCCGTAGCCCTTCCCGCCGGCCCAGACCAGCGCCGCAAAGGCAGCGAGTACGAGGAGGACGAGCAGCGGCAGGCGTCTCACGGTCGCACCTCCAGCGCAGGCTCCGTTCCATGCCTCGCCGCACCCGGGCGCCCGTCGCGGCCGAGCGGCAGGTAGGGCACCACGCCGGCCGAGCCCGGCTCGACGACGTACTTGTCCACCGCCGGCAGCACCTCCTCCATGGTTTCGAGGTACAGGCGCGTGCGGGTCACCTCCGGCGCCTTCTGGTACTCGGCCGCGAGTGCGAGGAAGCGGGAGGCGGCGCCGGTCGCCTCCGCAACCCGCGCCGCCTTGTACCCCGCGGCCCGGGCGCGCAGCTCGCTCGCCTCGCCGCGTGCCTTCGGCACCACCTCGTTGGCGAAGCCTTGCGCCTCGTTCATGGTGCGGCTCTTGTCCTGACTCGCCGCGATCACGTCGTCGAAGGCGGCACGCACCTCCTGCGGCGGCTGCACCTCCTGGAGCTGCACCGCGAGGATTGCGAGGCCCGTCTGGTAACGCTCCATCAGCGCCTGCAGCGTCTCCTGCGTCTCCGCCTCGACCTGCCCCCGCTGCTCGGAGAGCACGCCGTCGATCGACGTTCGCCCGACGACCTCGCGCACCGCCGCCTGTGCCGCGTCGCGCAGGATCGCCTCGGCGCTCGAGACGCGATACAGCGCGTCGAAGGCGTTCTCGATCCGGTACTGCACGACGAAGCCGAGCATCACGAGGTTGTTGTCGCTGGTCTGCATCGCCGACTCGAGATGGGCCTCGGCGAGGGCCTCCGCCGTCGCGCCTGCCGGTGAGCTGCCGCCGAATTCCTGTCGCTCGATGGCCGAGGTGTTGACGATGGCGTGGGACTCGAGCGGGGGCGGCAGATGGATCTGCGGCCCCGGTGCGGCGAGGGTGCGGGAATACTTTCCGAAGCGCAGGATCACGGCTTCCTGCCCCGGCCGCAGCGTGTAGACGCCCGTGCTGGCCCAGGCCCCGAGGATCGCGAGCGAAACCACCCACGCGAGCACCGTGAGAATCGTGCTGCGGAGCTGGCGCTCGACCTTCGCCTGCGCGGTCTCCGGACGCTCTTCGCGCGCCACCTATTTCTCCGCCCGGCGAGCCGCCAGGTGCTCGGCCGGATCCTGCAGGAAGGGCCGGATCAGATCCATCGGTAGCGGGAAGACGATCGTCGAGTTCTTCTCCGTCGCGATCTCCGTGAGCGTCTGCAGATACCGGAGCTGGAGCGCGGCCGGCTCGCTGGACAGAATCGCCGAGGCGTCGGCCAGGCGCTGCGCGGCCTGCAGCTCACCGTCGGCATGGATCAGCTTGGCCCGCTTCTCCCGCTCGGCCTCCGCCTGCTTCGCCATCGCGCGCCGCATCTCCTCCGGCAGATCGATCTGCTTCAGCTCCACCGCGCGCACCTTCACGCCCCACGGCTCGGTCTGCCCGTCGATGATCTCCTGCAGCCGGCGGTTCAGCGTCTCGCGCTCGGCGAGCAGCTCGTCCATCTCCGCCTGGCCACAGACGCTGCGCAGTGTAGTCTGCGAGAGCTGCGATGTGCCATAGAGATAGTTCTCCACCGAGATCACGGCCCTTTCCGGGTGGAGCACGCGGAAGTAGAGCACGGCGTTCACCTTGACCGAGACGTTGTCGCGGGTGATCACCTCCTGCGACGGAACGTCCATCACGATCTCCCGCAGGCTCACCTTCACCATCCGGTCGACGCCCGGGATGATCCAGCGGAACCCCGCCGGCTTGACACCGGCGAAGCGGCCGAGCCGGAAGAGCACGCCGCGCTCGTACTCGTTGAGGATCCGCACGCCCGCTGCGAAGAGCGCCAGCAGGATCGCCACCAGGATCAACGGAGCCGACAGCATTTCCCCCCCTTCCAGAACCCTATGCGTCCGGCGGGGCCGAACGCACCCGCAGCCGCATGCCCTCCACGGCCACGATCTCGACCCTCGCACCCTCGGCGAGCGGCCCCTCCGCCCGTGCACTCCAGTGCTCGCCCCGCACGAACACCGTGCCCTCCGGCGAAAGCGCCGTGACGGCCCGCCCGATGCGCCCCACCAGCTCGTCCACACCAGCCAGCGGCGCCTGCCGGAGCGTACGCCCTACGGCGAAGATCACCACCGCCCCGAAGAGCGATACCGCGGCCACCGCCGGCACCAGCACGGTCCAGAACGAGACGTCGAGGTCGCTCTCGGCCGGAAGATCGAAGAGCATCGAGCCTCCCAGCAGGAAGCAGGCCACGCCGAGGGCGAAGAGCAACCCGAAGGACGTGACGAAGAGCTCCGCCACCACGAGGGCAATGCCGCCGAAGAGCAGCAGCAGGCCGAGCCACGAGAATGGCAGGATCTGGAGCGAGATGAAGCCGAGCACGAGACAGACCGCGCCGGCCACACCGGGCAGGATCACGCCCGGCGTCGTCAGCTCGACGTACAGGCCGAGAATGCCGGCGAGGATCAGCAGGACGGCGATGTCGGGATTGGCGAGCACGTCGAAGAACCGGCTCGCGAGCGTCATTTCGATGCTGCGAAGCTCGGCCCCCTTCAGCGCGAGCCGCCACGGGCTGCCGGCCACCGTGATCTCGCGGCCATCGAGCCGCGCGAGCAGATCGGCGCGATCCGGCGCCACGAGGTCGATGACACCGAGCCGCAGCGCCTCGTCCGGCGCGATCGCCACCGATTCACGCACGGCCTCGACCGCCCACTCCACGTTGCGCTTGCGCTCGCGGGCGATGGACTCGATGAAGGCGGCCGTGAAGTTCTCGGCCTTCTCCGCCGCATAATCGCGACCATTCTTCTTCTCTTCGGGCTGCTGGACACCCGGCGGCGCGCCGATGCCGACGGGATGCGCAGCGCCGATCGAGGTGCCCGGCGCCATTGCCGCCACGTGGCCCGCCAGCGTGATGAACGTGCCGGCTGATCCCGCCCACGCTCCCTGCGGCGCCACGTACACGATCACGGGCACGCGCGCGTTGAGGATTGCCTGGATGATGTCCTTGGTCGACGCCAGCAGGCCACCCGGCGTGTCGAGCTCGAGCAGGACGGCCGCAGCTCCCTCGTCGGCGCTGCGCGCGATCACCTTCTGCAGGTAGTCGGAGGACGCGGGGTTGATCGAGCCGGAGATCGTAGCGAGATTCACGAAGCCGCCCGTCGAAACGGCCGGCGGCGGGGCCGGATCCGCGGTGGCCGCGACCGGGCCCAGCAGCAGGCACGCGACGAGCCTCGTCACTGCGGCCGCCCGCCACGGCCTGCGGCGACGTGCACCGAAGCTCAAGCTCCCGCTCCCCGCAGCTTCTCGATCCGATCCCAGAGCCGCGCCGCGACCTCGGCCTTCGGCAGCAGCGGCAGCTCCTCCGCATCGCCTCCCGGGTGGACGAAGATCACCGCGTTGCGATCGCCCTCGAAGCCCGAGCCCTCGCGGGACACGTCGTTGGCAACGATCAGGTCGCAGCCCTTCCGCGCGAGCTTGCGCCGCGCCGTCTCGATCACGTCGTGGTCCTCGGCGGCGAAGCCGACGATGAAGCGCCCGTCCCGCGGCTGTGCCGAGATCTCGGCCAGGATGTCGGGGTTGCGGACCAGCTCGATCGGCGGGGCCTTGCCGTCGGAGAGATCCTCCTTCCGGATCTTGCGTGCCGCCCGCTGCGCGGGCCGGAAGTCTGCCACCGCGGCGGCCATCACTACCACGGCTGCGCGCGAGCTTTCGGCCAGGACGGCCTCGCGCATCTCGAGCGCCGTCTCGACGTCCACGCGGCGCAGGCCGGGTGGGGTCGGCAGCGCGGACGGGCCGGACACCAGCACGACGTCGGCGCCGCGCCGCGCCGCCTCGGCCGCGATCGCGAAGCCCATCTTGCCGGAGGAGCGGTTGGTGAGGGCGCGCACGGGATCGACGGGCTCGCGCGTCCCGCCCGCCGTCACGAGCACACGGATGCCCGCCAGAGAGCGCGAACCGAGCAGCAGCTCGGCCGCTGCGGCGAGATCGGCGGGCTCGGTCATGCGGCCCTCGCCTTCCCAGCCGCAGGCGAGAAAGCCCGCCTCCGGCCCCGCGAAGCGCACCCCTCGCTCGTGCAGCAGGGCGACATTGGCCTGTGTCGCCGGATGCCGCCACATGTGCACGTTCATCGCGGGCGCGGCGAGAACGGGGGCACGGGTCGCGAGGAGCAGCGTCGAGACGAGATCATCCGCGAGGCCGTGGGCGAGCCGAGCCAGCGTGTGGGCCGTGGCCGGAGCCAGCAGCACGAGCTCCGCCCAATCGGCCAGCGCGATGTGGTCGATCTCTCCCTCCTGTTCGGAGTCGAAGAGATCGCTACGGGCCGGATGCCCCGATAGCGTCTGGAGCACGAGGGGAGAGACGAAGCGGGCCGCTGCGGCCGTGAGGACGCAGCGCACCTCGTTCCCGGAGCGGACCAGGCAGCGCACCAGCTCCGGGATCTTGTAGGCCGCGATTCCGCCGCTCACCGCGACCAGCACGCGTCGTCGTTCCATGCGCGACCTCGATCTTGCGGCCCCGCGCGAGCGTACCGGCGGCTCCGGGCCCCGTCCATTCAAGCTCGTTGGAGCAGCCGGATGCCTTCCTTCAAACGCTTTCGCAGCGCGCCGGTCGTCGGCGCATCGGCATAGACGCGCACCAGCGGCTCCGTGCCCGAGGCGCGGAGCATGAGGAAGCCGTCGTCGAGGGCGAGACGCACGCCATCGCGGCAGAGCGCGCTGCGCACCCGATCGCGGCCGACGCGCTCCGGCGGGCAGGCCATGAGGCGCTCCAGCGCGGCATGAATTGCGGCAGTGCCCGGGATCGCCGTTCGGCCGCTGGCAGACGCCCCGAGACGCCGCTCGAGCGCGCGCAGGCGGCTGCGCAGCGGCTCACCGCTGGTCGCGGCAACCTCCGCCATGAGACACGCCGCGAGGATCCCGTCCTTGTCGTGGGCAAAGGGCGCGAAGGCGAAGCCTCCGCTCTCCTCGCCGGCAACGTCCGCCTCCCCCGCCATCAGCGCGCCCGACAGGTGCTTGAAGCCGAGCGGATGAAAGCTCACCGCGAGACCATGTTCGCGGGCGACGCGCTCGACGAGGCCCCCCGTCGCGCAGGAAACCGCAACCCCGCGCCGCACCCGTCCCGTGCGTGCGAGATGGTCGACGAGCAGCGCGACGGCGTCGGTTTCCGAGAGCACGAAACCGCCGGCATCGACCACGGCGAAGCGGTCCGCGTCGCCGTCGCTGGCGAGGCCGAGGGCCCGGCCGCGCAGCGCTCGTACGGCGGAGCGGAGCGCTCCGAGACGCTCGGGAAGCGGATCCGGCGCCTCGCCACCGAAGGCCGGATCCGGCTCGGAGCGCAGCGCGACGACGCGGATGCCGGCACGGCGCAGCGCTTCGTCGACCACTCCGGCGCCGGTGCCGTGCATGGCGTCGTAGACCACGCGCAGCCCGCTCCGGCGTAGCGCCCGGCGATCGAGGAGCTCGAGCAGCTTGCCGAGATAGGGGCCGACGAGATCGACCGGACGCGGACGCACATCGCGCTCGGGTGGTGCCCCGACCCGCAGCCAGCGGGCGGCTGCCCGTTCGAGGGCGTGCGTCTCCGTCTCGCTCCAGCCCGCGGCGCTCGGACCGAAGAGCTTCAGCCCCTGGTACTCGGGGGGGTTGTGGCTGGCCGTGAAGATCAGGCCGGCCGCGGCCCGGGAGGGGCGGATCGCGGAGGCGAGCACGGGCGTGGGGATCGCCCCGCGCGCTGGGATGGGCCGCAGGCCTCGTCCCGCAAGAACCCGCACGGCCGTCGCCGCCAGAAGCGGCCCGAGAAAGCGCCGATCGTGCCCGACGAGCACCCGGGCCCCGGGGCGGCCGGCGGCGATGCGGTCTCCCGCCGCGGCCACCACGGCGCGAACGCGCTCGAAGGTGAACTCCTCGCCGAGGACGCCGCGCCAGCCGCTCGTGCCGAAGCGGATGGTCCGTACCCGCTCTTCCGGATCCCCGCGTGCCTTCATCGGTGCTCCGCTTCCGGGGATCGGCCGGCCTTGCCATTTGCTTCAGCGGGGACGGAGCTTCTCGGCGAGCTTCTTGGCGACGAGGGGCGGGACGAAGTCGTCGACGTTGCCGCCGAAGCGCGCCAGTTCCTTCACGCGCGAGGCACTCACGTAGAAATACTGCTGGCTCGTCATCATGAACAGCGTCTCGAGCTCGGGAAAGAGGTGCTTGTTCATGAGCGCCATCTCGAATTCGTACTCGAAATCGACCACGGCGCGCAGGCCCCGGATCACCGCCGTAGCACCGACCTCGCGCGCATAGTCGACCAGGAGGCCCTCGAAGGCGACGACGCGCACGCCGGGCTCGTGTCCGATCACGGCGCGGAGCATCTCGATGCGCTCTTCCTCGGAGAACAGGCCGCGCTTGTCGGGGTTGGTGGCGACCGCGACGATCAGCTCGTCGAAGACGGCCCGGGCGCGCTGCACGAGGTCGAGGTGGCCATTCGTCACCGGGTCGAAGCTCGCCGGGAAGATCGCCAGGTGCCTGCGCCGCTCTCCTGCCTTCGTCATCCGTCGCTTTCTCCTGCCTCAGCCGAATCGCCGTTCGCTGCGGCGAGCCTGCTGACGATCGTGTCACCGTACCGTCGCTCGTCCTCGACGACGAGCCCCGCGATCGGGGGCAGAGCATGCCGCCGCGAGCGTTCGACGACCAGCAGCGCCCCGGGCGCGAGGATTCTCGCCTTCACGAGAGCCCGGAGAGCCTCCGCGTCCTCGCCCGTCTCGTAGGGCGGGTCGAGCAGCACGAGGTCGAAGCGCTCCCCGGCGCGGCCGAGGTTGGCCACGGCGGCCGTGACGCCGCGACGCAGGACCCGGACCTCTTCGCGCAGCCCCAGCGCCTCGAGATTGCGCCCGAGGGCGTCGAGCGCGGCCTTTCCGTGCTCGACGAATACCACGCTGGCCGCGCCGCGGGAGATCGCCTCGATGCCGAGCGCGCCCGTGCCCGCGAACAGATCGAGCACCCGCGCACCCCCGATCTCGCCGAGGCGAGCGAAGATCGCCTCCCGGACCCGATCGGTCATCGGGCGCACGCCGCGCCCGGCCGGCGCCATGAGCGTGCGACCACCCAGAAGTCCGCCCGTCACCCGCAGGGTCCGTGCCTCGTCTCCAGGCCGCGCGCGAGGCCGGCAACAGCAGGCCTGTGTCTCCGACACGCGCGCGCGCCGACTGGGACGAAAAGGGAACATGCGGCACGCCGGGCGTCACGGCCGCTCGACGGCTGACGCACTCCGGT
>CAYOIG010000593.1:0-6422 GCA_964403915.1 uncultured Myxococcaceae bacterium | reverse complement strand
GCTGCGGACGAAATTCGGACCCGAGCTGCAGCGTGAGGTCGCGCACGCGCTCGCGCAGAAAGTAGCGCTTGCCCTCGCCCGTCAGCCGCAGCCCGCGGTCGAGGAGCGCGTCGTATTCGAGGCTCTTGTCGAAGAGATCGTTCTCCATGGGTCGCTCCTGGCCCGCAGGCCCAGCCCGCCGCCCATCACCCTACGCGAGCCGCAGGCGAACGGCGAGCACGAGGGCCGCTGTAGGGCGCGCGGCAGCTTCTCGGCGATCGCGAAGTAGCCTTCAAGAGGCTTCCAGGGACCGGGCGGCCTGCCCTTTCCGCCATGGCGCCATGGCGGAGCGGAGGGCGGCGTGGGGAGTGCCGGTATGCACGATCTGATCATCGTCGGTGCGGGAACCGCAGGCTGCGTACTTGCGGAACGTCTGACCAGCTCCGGCAAGCTCGACGTGTTGCTGCTCGAGGCCGGGGGAGCCCCGGCGAGCCGGTTCATCTCGATTCCGGCGGGCTTCTCGAAGCTCTTCAGGAGCAACGTCGATTGGGCGTTCGAGAGCGAGCCCCAGACGGCCGTCGGCGGACGGCGGATCTTCACGCCACGCGGCAAGATGCTGGGCGGCTCCTCGAACATGAACGCTCAGATCCACCAGTGGTGTCATCCAGCCGACTTCGACGGCTGGGTGGCGGCGGGCGCGTCCGGATGGGGCTGGACGGATGTCGCGCCCGTCTTCCGTTCGCAGGAGCGCTGGCTCGAAGAAGACGGCGATCGGCGCCGCGGTCACGCCGGCCCCATGCTCATCTCGCCGAACCGTAACGTGCTCGGGCTGTCGCGGGCGTTCGTGCAAGCCGCTCGCCGAGCGGGCCTCGGAGGCCAGCCGCACTACAACGGCGGCGAGTACCAGGGGGCTTGGATCTGCGAGATCGCGCACGAGGGTGGGAGGCGTTTCAGCGCCTATGACGCCTACCTGAAGCCGGCGATGGCGCGAGCGAATCTAGAGGTCGTCACCGATGCGCATGCGACGAGCGTCGTCCTCGAGGGAGGACGAGCCACGGGCGTGAAGGTGCGCAGTGGCGACGTCGAGCAGACGTACAGGGCCCGTGGCGTCGTGCTCGCGGCCGGGGCGTTCGGATCCCCGCAGCTCCTGATGCTATCCGGTGTCGGCCCCGCTCCGGCCCTGGCAGCCCTCGGCGTCCCGGTGCGCCGTGCTGCGCCGGAGGTCGGCGCGAACCTGCAAGATCACCCGATCCTCCCGATCGTCTTTCGCGCACGCGGAGCGCACACGCTCAAGAGCGCGGAATCACCACTCAACCTGCTGCGCTACGTGGTGCGCAGGCGCGGAATGCTCGCGTCCAACGGCATCGAGGCGTTCGCCTTTACGAAGGCTCACCCTGGTCCCGAATCGGCGCCCGACCTCGAGCTCATCTTCGCGCCGCTCGAAATGCGAAACCAGTTTCTGGAGCCCCCGCAGGTGCACGGCTTCACGATCGGGGCCGCGGTCGTCTCGCCCCTCTCCCGTGGACGCGTGACGCTCCGAAGCACGGATCCGCTCGTCCCTCTCGGGATCGATTTCGGTCTCCTCAGCGATTCGAACGGCGTGGACGCGTCGGTGCTGTGGGCCGGTGTCCGGCTGATCCGGAAGATCGCGGCAACGGCCCCTCTCGCCGCGGAGGGCGCCGGGGAGCTTCGCCCAGGAGCGGACACCCAAACGGACGCTGAGCTGCTCGCCTACGCGAGCAAGGAGCTGCAGACCGTCTATCACCCGACGAGCACGTGCAGGATGGGTTCCGACCCGGGCGCCGTGGTCGATCCCCGGTTACGCGTTCTTGGCGTAGACGGTCTCTGGGTTGCCGACGCATCCGTGATGCCGTCGGTGCCAAGAGGCCACCCGAATGCGGTGGTCGCGATGATCGCGCAGCGTGCCGCGGGTTGGATCGAGTCGGATCTGGTTCCTCGAGCGCACATGCTCGAAGCGATGACACTGCCCGAGGACCCGCCGCGCCGAGATCTGCCGGGTGGCGCCTAGATTCTTCGAACGGGTGTTTCCCGACTGAGTCTTTGACCTCGTCGTCGATTGTTGACCGGACCACCACATCGCGTGATACAGATGACACTTGGTGGCGAGTCATCGCCGCAGGAGCTGTGTTGTCCGCGATCTCAGCACCCCTGCTGCTGGCAGCATCGACCGCATCGACTTCGGCACGTGCCGGAGTCGGCACTGCGCTCGGAGCAATATCGCTGTCCGCGCTCGCGTACGGGGCCATGTTTCCGCCGCTCGATATCGACGGACTCGGGTTCGTCGCGCTTGCGCCGTACTTGTGGGCTCTCTCGCGCCTGTCTCCGGGCAGGGCGGCCGTCGGCGGCGTGCTGTGGGCGGTTCTTGCGACGGCCAGCACGGCGTGGTGGCTGCCGAAGATGCTCGCCGGGTATTTCGATCTCGACCCGGCCGGCGCCTGGCTGGGCCTCGTCGGCGTCGGCCTGTTCACGGTGGGGCCGTGGCAGGCCGCGTTCGCCGCCTGGCTCGCGTGGCGGTGCCGGCGAGGAATGCCGTCCGCAGTCGCAGTCGGTGCGGCGTGGATCGTGCTGGAATACGCACGGGTCCACGCGCCAATCCCGAACCCCGTGGGCCTTCTCGCGTATTCGCAGATTGCAAACCCGATGGCGCAGATCGCGGATCTCGCCGGCCCCTACGGCATTGCCGCTCTTCTCGTGTTCGTGAACGCCGCGCTCGTGCAGCTGCTCCGGACCGGCCTCGCCGCGCCGAACGCTCGGCGCACGGTTTTCGCCGTCGCGGGGTCGCTCGCGGCGGCTCTCCTCTACAGCGAGTGGCGTCTCGGGCAGCGCTTCGACGAGGGCGAGCCGCTCCGCGTGGCCCTGGTGCAGGGTGCGGTGGTGCGCGAGCCGCAGTGGGATCGTTCGACCCGTGACGCGAATCTCGAGCAGTACCTCGCCCTCACGCGAACGGTCGCGATGCACCGGCCCGACCTCGTGTTCTGGCCGGAGTTCGCGGTGGACTTCTACCTGACCGAGCCCACGCCCTACCGGGCGAAGCTATTCTCCGAGCTGCGTACGCTCGGCGTGGATCTCGTCACGGGCGCATCTCATTACGTGCGGGATGAGCAGCGCACGCGGTACTACAACTCGGTATTCCTGATCAATCAGAACGGGCGTCTACAGTCCCGCTACGACAAGACGCGGCTCATGCCGTTCGCCGAGTACGGCCCTCTCGGAGACTGGATGCGCTCCGACGCGGCGGTGTACGACCCCGGCGCGGAACTGCGCGTGCTCTCCGGAATGGGGATACGCCTGGGCTCCTTCGTCTGCGGCGAGTCGCTGTTTCCGGAAGTCGCCCGTGACCTCTCCAACGGCGGAGCCGAGCTCCTCGCCAATCCATCGAACGACTACTGGTTCGCCGACGCCTCCGGCGCGCAGCAGCACCTCCAGGTAGCGGCGCTGCGCGCCATCGAGAACCGCCGCTGGCTGGTACGTCCGACGGCGACGGGCATCTCGGCGGTGATCGATCCACACGGACGCACGATCGTACGGAGCCGTTTTGGAGACGCGGAGACACTCGAGGCGCGCGTGTTTCGCTCGAGCTCGGTCACGCCCTATCAGCGCTGGGGTGACGCGCCCGTCGCCGTCTCTCTCGTCGGAGTGATCTGCAGCTCGGGGTGGAGACGGCGAGGGTCGTCTAGGCCCCTGGAAGGAGAACCGGAATGAGGAGAGGAATGATGGGTCTGCGATCGACGCCGCTCGCAGTGGCGGCCGTGGTGATCCTGATGTCGGGTGCGGCTCGGGCCGGTAACCCGTCGACCGATGGTCGTCGGGGAGCGGTCGCTACTGCAGCCGGTCAGGCGACGGTTTGCGAAGGGGGCAGCAAGAAGGGCGATCCGTGCAACGACGACTCGCTCTGCACGGGCGGAGGCACGTGCACCGGCGTCAGCGGCACCACCCTCGTGGCACGCGGCGTTCTGACGGTGATCGCGGACACGCGGCTCAGCGCGCCGTCGGGAGGGGATCCGTTCCTCGAGACGAATCCGCCGCCGGACGCGTGCGACGATTGCGAGCAGACGGCCCAGAACAACAGCTTCACGCTTCTCCTCGAATTCACGCTCGACGGCAAGGCGTATGCCTTCGCAGAGACTTTCGCGGGCGTCGGAAGCCAGGGCGTCAGCGGGTTCGGCTCGGAGATCCAGAACGGTGGCGGCATCGCGAACTGGAATACCGGAGCATCCGAGACGGAGCTCGTGAACTGCGCAGACACGGTGGAGTTCAAGCTTCGCTGGGGCCTGCTCCCGCCCGCGGCATCCGCCGCCGTCGCCAAAGCGCTCGCCCAGCCAGGAAAGGTGCCGGTCGTTGTCGCGTCGAATGAGATCCCCGTGTGCAGCGATCCGGCGGCGTGCAACCTCGGCACGAGCCCCGACCCCGACTGCTTCGGCGGCGGCGGGCCGGCGAATACCCAGTATGCACGACACTCGGGCGGCTCGGACGCGCTCGGGAGCGTTCGGCGCTTCAAGATCGACATCGGCTTCGTCACTGGCTTGAGCCCTGCTCCGTAGCGAAGCCGCAGACCCGAGAGGAGCAACGAGGAGGACCGGTTGAAAGGAGCCTTTCGGGAGGGTCCTGCGTGAGGCGGCTGCGCCCGCGCGACGGGCTCTTCTTGGCAGGAGTGCTGGGCGTCTTCGGCGTCTGCTTCTTCCTGCACCTCAACCAGATGCTGCGAGGCCGCATGGCCTGGGTACCGATGTACGTGACCTCTGCAACGAAGAATGACGACTTCCCGACGGTGCGGGGCTTCTGGTCCGGACCGGATGTGGACGCGCCGGGTGTGCTCGTCGGAGACCGGCTCCTCGCAGTCGGCGACGCCGACCTCCGTGGCCTGCGTACGCTCGGCTTCGTGGCGCGCGTCTACCAGCAGGCGGAAGGCGGTCTCACGGTGCCGCTGCGCTTCGAGCGCGACGGAGCGGTCGGCGAGGCGGATCTGCGGCTCAGCCCCGTACCCTACCCGTGGCGGAAGACAGCGGTGGCGCTCTCCCTGGTCGCCATCGGGGCGCTGCTGTTCTTGCGCATGCGCGGCACACCAGCGGGGAGGCTCTTCCTCCTCGCCAACACGGGCTACGCGCTCAACTGGACCGACTTCTGGGGCGGCCCGCCGCTCCAGACCTACGGCGCCGTGCTGGCCTTCGCCGTAGGTACGTCAATCGCCTTCCCTCTCGCCCTGCGGCTCATGCTCCTGGTGCCGGACGAGCTCGCGCGCCACGACCCCCTCGCGCGCTTCGGGCCCTGGGCGTTTGCGATCGTCGGCGTGGCTCTCACGTCCTGGGCCTTTGGCGTGCCGTTTTCGCCGCAGATCGGTCTTCCGCTCACCCATGCCACGACGGTGGCACTGATCGTCACGATGCTCACCGTGCTGGCCCGGCGGTGGAGGGGCGCCAGCGCGCCCGGCCGGCGCCAGATCAAGTGGGTGCTCCTCGGGTTTTACGTAGGCCTCGTGCCCGCGCTCATCGGCAGCGTGCTGACGCTGGCGGATCCGCGGCTCTGGTGGATCTACCAAGCGGCGCTGGCCACGGCGATCGCGATCCCGATCTGTCTCGCGGTTGCCCTCACCCGTTACAACCTCTTCGACGTCGATCGGCTCATCACGGCGGCGGCCTCCTACACCGTGCTCTCGATCGCCCTGCTGGGTGCGCTCCTCGTGATGGTGCCGCGAGTAGCAGCCGCGCTCGCCGGCGTGGTCGATTCGACGCTCACCCAGGGCGGGCTCTCCCTCGTCGTGGCAGCGCTCCTGCTGCCGACACAGCGCCGCCTCGAGGGCCGCATCGGGCGTGCGCTCTTCCCCGAGCGCCGCGCTCTGGAGCAGGCGGCCCAGCGTTTGCGCGAGGATCTCGCGCGATGCGAAAAGCCGGCCGATCTACTGACGCTCCTGGGCGAGCGACTCCAGTCGCTGCTGCGCCTCGCTACCGCCGCGATCTACTCGCACACGGAGAGAGTGTACGCCCCGGTCTTCGCCCACGGCCGGGCGATCGCCCCGGCCCTCGAGTGCGGTGGCCCGCTGCTTCGGCGCCTCGGCGAGACCGCGAACTCGGTCGACGCCACGCATCTCGGTCGCGACGAGGCGTCTGCGGCCGAGCGCGCGGCGCTCGAGAGCATGGGGGTCGAGCTCGTGATCCCTCTCGTCGTACACGGTGAGCTAGACGCCGTTCTGTGTCTCGGCGAGAAGGGATCGGGGGACGTGTTCACATCCACCGATCGCGCGCTGTTGGAGGCCATCACAGCACGCGCGGCCGATCTGCTGCAGCGCTTCGGAGAAGCCGACAGGGCGCGTCAGGAGCGAGAGATGAACGAGCGCCTGCGGCGCTACGTCCCCGGAACGCTCGCGGAGGAGATCGCCAGCGGCGGGGTTCTCGAGACGGGCGAGCGCGAGGTGACCGTGCTCTTCG
>CAYOIG010000592.1:0-5118 GCA_964403915.1 uncultured Myxococcaceae bacterium | reverse complement strand
GTGCGAGCGCAGCAGGCGCTCTGCGAGGTGGCGGACGCGGGTGCTCGGCTGGACCTCGTCCCAGATCTCGGAGAGGCGACGCAGGCGATCGAGAGCGCTCGTCATGGCGCCGGCCGTGATGCCGCCCTCGCGCTCCAGCCGTGCGAGCGCCGACACGCATTCGATGGACGTTCCCCACCATACGCTGAGGTGAGCGTCGTTCTCGAACGTCGCTTCGGCGACCGAAGTGAGCGGCTGTCGGGTGAGCAGCGGGACGATCCCGGAGCAGTCCCAGAACCTCATCGCGTCTCGTCGCGTTCGGCGAGAAGCGCCGCCAGGAGATCGCCCTTGGCCGGCTCCGCGCGTGGCAGGCGCTTCAGGAAATCCTTGCCCGGGCGGATCTTCGCTCTCCGGATGACGCCGCGCCGCTCCAGATCTCGCAGGCGCTCCTCGTCGTCGGGCCGCGTGCTCGCGGCCAGCGGTACGAGCTGGGCGACGGGGACGTTGCGGTCCGTGATCAGGATCGTCTCGCCGCGGCGGACGAGGGCGAGATAGGCGGAGAGCCGGTTCTTCGCCTCGGAGATCGAAGCCCGCTTCATGAGGCCATGTTAGCCATGACCTCCTGGCCAGACAAGGCGATTCCCGCCCCCTACCTCCTGCGGAGGGCCGCTCCGAGCGCGAGACCTGCGACGCAGGCCGCGAGCTCCGCCGGGGGCGCTGGGAGCAGGCCGGCCCGTGGCGCCGCGAGGAGAGCGCCGGTGGCGATGCTCACGGCGAGCAAGGAGCGCGCATCGGCGCGCAGCCAGAGGCCGAGCGGCAGGAAGAGCGCTGCGAGCCAGGCGGCACTCAGCCACGGACCGGCGGCCGCGGGAAGGCTGTGCGGAAACCAGACGAGGCGCCAGCCCGAGCCGACGCTGAAGCCGAGCGGGCAGGCGGAGCGGTCGCCCAGCGAGAGGCACCAGCCATTGCCTTCGCGGCGCGCGCCGATCGTGAGCCGATCTCCCGGGCGCACATCTTCCAGGATGCCGGTCCAGCGCAGCCCCGGCCGATCGAGACTCACGGCCTGCGCGCGCGTGCGCACGCGCAGCACGAGATCTCCACGTTCGGCGCCCAGCAGCAGAATCTCGCGATGCGCGTCGTCGTGGATCGAGAAGATCGGCGCCAGCGAGACCGTGCGCGCGCCCGCGGTGGCCTCCACGCGCAGCGGCGCGCCCTCGAGCCACAGGCGCCGCACCTGCTCCGAGCGCGCGAGTCTCCCGTTGGCGAGGGTCTCGTTGCCGAGCGTGGCAACCTCGACGCGTCCGGTGTAGCGGGCGAGATGCCCGAGATCGAGCGTCCAGCCTGCGTAGTAGTCGGTGGTGGGAAGAGAGGGAGCCAGCAGCAGGCCGGTGCCGAGCAGCACCGTGGCCAGGAAGGCCGACCAGGCGAGGGAGAGTCGCGCGGCAGCGCGCCGCCCCGGCCGCAGCCAGCCCGGGGCCGTGCGGGCGAGAGCCGCACCGAGAAGCGCTCCGGTCGCGTTGCTGACGAGATCCGCGACGTTTCCGTAGCGGCCGGGGATCACGACCTGCGCGAGCTCGATCGCGCCGGAGAGAAGGGTCGCCGAGAGTGCCACCGCCGCGAAACCCCTGCCGCGGCGCACCAGCGCGATGCCGAGCGGGACGAAGAGCAGCACGTTGCGCACGGCGTCTGCGAGCCCGAAGCGCACGGAGAGACGGTCGTCGTCGAAGGCGGGCCTCGGCCCGAGGGGCCAGAGGGTGAGCACGAGAATGGCGGCGACGACCAGGCCGGGAAGGAGCGAGCCCACGCGGCTTCTGTCGCTCGCCCCGCGGCCGAGCGCCGGCATCGTGACGCGCTTCGGTGTCGGGCTCAAGGGGCCCCGCTCACTCCACGTCTGCACGCAGCATCAGCACGTTCTCGTCCTGCGAGCGGGTGCTGCGCGCTCCGCTCGCGAGCGTGGTCTCCGAGCCGTCGCCCGCGCGACTGAGCCCGCCGACCACGACCGTCTCGCCCGGCGTAACCGTCACGACGGTGGACGCTCCAGACGTCTCGATCGTCCCGCCGCGGCCGAAGCGGCCCGCGAAGGGCGCGAGATCCACCTGGACACGGCCATCGCCGAGGATGCGCGCCCGGGCCTCGAAGCCCGTTGCGGCCGTCACGAACTGCGTGCTCGAGCCCCAGCGGTCGCGGGTGGTGAAGGGGACGGTCTGGCCCGTCTCGATGCGGCCCGTCTCGCCCTCCATCACCCGGACGAGCCCCGAAAAGCTCTCCTCCCCGTGTCGCTCGACGCTTTCCGCGCCGACCGCCACCGAGGAGCCCGAGCCGGGCGGACGGCGGACGTTGCCGATCCGGAAGTCTCCCGCTTCGGCCGTCCAGCGCACCTCGAAGCCCTGTGTCTCGAGGTCGCGTACGCGCTTCGTGTCGTAGCGCAGCACCACGGTCCGCAGGCGACGGTCCTGCGCCCCGAGCAGCGCGAGCGCCTCGCCCACGGCGGCCGGATCACCGATCAGCACCAGCGCATTCGTTCCGCGATCCACGGCCGCGCTGCCGCTGCCGGCGAGAACGGTCTGCACGATCGGCAGCAGCTCCTCGGCCGTGCGGTACTTCATGCGGTAGACCTCGACGCGGCGCTGCGCGAGGGCGGGGCCGGGAAGAAGCGAGCAGGCGATCGCACCCGCCAGCAGGAGGCTTCGAAGGTCCGGCATGCGCTCATGATAGGGGGGCCGCGACGCTTCGCCCGGAGCTTCAAAAATGGAGCAGCTCCGTACGCAGCGTCCGAAGGTCCACGATGCCCACGGCGTTGTGCCCCTTCATGTGCCCGGCGCACTCTCCGGGATTGAAGACGAGCGCGCCGCCCCGCGTGTCGCGGCAGAGCCGGTGGGTGTGGCCGTGCAGCGCCACGTCGCCGGAGGCCAGCGCGGCGTGCTCGATGGCCCGTGGGTCGTGCACCACGACGATTCGCCGCTCGGCCCAGAAGAGCTCGAGGGGCGGATCGGCGAGCATCATGCCGTGCACGGAGGCCGCCGCTTCGAGCCCCGGGCGCTCGAGATCGTTGTTCCCGTAGACGCCGAAGACGGGGACGGTCAGCTCGGCCAGCGCCCGCAGCGTCTTTGGCTGCGTGATGTCTCCGGTGTGGATGACGCGTTCGACGCCGGCAGCGCCGAGCAGAGCCACGATCCGCGCGACGTTGGGCAGATGGTTGTGCGTGTCGCTGATGACGCCGATGCGCAAGCCGCCCCGCTCGTTCTACTCCGTGCGCGTGCTGCGGAGCAGCACGCCCTGGGAGTACTGCAGCTCGATCTTCTCGTAGCGCTCGCCGCCCCCGAAAGGCCGCCAGCCCCGCTCCTTCCAGGAGAGCCAGCGCCCATCGGGAACGCCGTTCACGTAGAGCCCCATGCGACGGACGTGACCGTCCTCGAACCATTCGGTCCATGGTCCGTGTCGTGTTCCATCGGGCAGCGTGCACCACTGGGCAGGCCAGGTCGCGAACTCCTCCCAGTAGCGTTCGGAGCGGTGGAAGCGGGTGCCTTCGGGGCATGCCTCCGCTCCCCAGGCGCCCTGCGCGCGGACGGGAGCCTCGGGCGTGGCGCAGGCCGCACAGCCGGCCAGGAGCAGCGCGAGCGCTCCTCTCCGATGCCTCTCCGACACGCTGTGCGCCTTTGCCCGGATCAGGCGTAGGCCAGCCGCAGACCCGGCCGCGGCCAAGGGATGGAGACCAGCCGCCCCGTTCCCGAGAGCGTGCAGTACGCGGTCGCGAGGTCGGCTCCGCCGAAGCAGAGATTGGTCGTTAGCGGGTCCGGCAGCGCGACGTGCTCGATGCTGCTCCCGTCGGGAGAGATCGCGGTGATGCCGCCATTGACGAGTGTCGCCACGCAGACGTGCCCGGCGCCGTCGACCGCGAGCGAATCGAAGAGCTGGAAGCCCGGCAGCCCGGCGAGCAGCGTCCCGCCGGCGGGCCCGAACCCTGCCCGGCCCGTCACCTCGCCCGGCGCGGATACGTCCCAGGCCCAGACACGCCCCGTATGCGTCTCGGCGACGTAGAGGCGCCGGCCGTCCGGAGAGAGCCCGATGCCGTTGGGAGAGTCGAGCGGAAAGATCACCTCGCGAATCTGCGAGCCGTCGGCCTTCGCGTAGAAGACTCCCGTGCGGTCCTTGTGGCGCTCGTGGGTCGTGCCGTGGTCCGTGAACCAGAAGCCGCCGTGGGTATCGAAGACGAGGTCGTTCGGCCCCCGCAGGCCGCGGCCCTCGCAGGCGTCGTAGAGCACCTCGACGCTTCCGCTGTCGAGGTCGATGCGCTCGATCCGCCCGCCCCGGTGGCCGGGGGGCGTGGGCCCGGGAACGAGCAGCCCGCCGAGCTCGTGCCAGGTGAAGCTGCCGCCGTTGTTGGTGACGTAGATCCTGCCGTCGGGGCCGAGCGCGGCGCCATTCGGCCCGCCGCCCGGCTCCGCGACGACCTGCTTGCGGCCGTCCCCGGAGACGCGCGTGAGGCGGCCGGCCGCGATCTCGACGACGAGCACGCTCGCGTCCGGCAGGCAGACGGGGCCCTCCGGGAAGCGCAGGCCGCTCGCGAGCTCTCGAATCTCCGCCATCCGCTGCCACCTCCGGGCGCGTAGAATGCTGCGAC
Organism: uncultured Myxococcaceae bacterium; assembly: GCA_964403915.1. Taxonomy (GTDB): domain Bacteria; phylum Myxococcota_A; class UBA9160; order UBA9160; family UBA9160; genus MYXO. The sequence goes on along the minus strand of CAYOIG010000592.1, from coordinate 518 downwards.
AGCAACGAAAGGGAAAGCATGCGACACGGGTGCGATCCGGCGGCCCGGCGATGAATGCGCTCGAGGCCGCGGGGGGGCTCGGCATCCGCCGTGACGGCGAAGGCCGCTTCCATCTGATCTGGGACGAAGCCGACTGGCTCGGCCCGATGGGGCTGCGATTCGATCCCGGCGGCGCCGAGGACCCGGCGCCCGGCGCAACCGGCTTCGATGGCGCGGACGATCTCGGGGCGTTTCGCGGGCTCGCCCTCGCATCGGCCGGCCTCGCGCTCCCGGTCGAGGCGAGCGTGCGCGCCTACACCGGGGCTTCGCTGCTCGTATTCCGTCTGGAAGCGAAGGCCGCGCTCTCGGCGCTCTCGACGGGGGCGTTCGCGCGGGTGTCGGCGGCGTGGCCGGCCTTCTTCCCTTCGGCGCGCGAGCGCGGAGGGATTCCGGCGGGGACGCGCAGCTACGGACATCAGTTCACCGAGTTCGCGCTGCCCGTGAGCGGCGACGATGCCTGTCGCGGCTACACATTCGCG
>CAYOIG010000591.1:0-2576 GCA_964403915.1 uncultured Myxococcaceae bacterium | reverse complement strand
CACCTATGGCGGCAAGGTCGTCGTGAACCCCTCCGGCGGCCTCATCTCGAAGGGACACCCCCTCGGCGCCACGGGCCTCGCCCAGTGCGCGGAGCTCAACTGGCAGCTCCGGGGCCTCGCCGAGAAGCGCCAGGTGAAGGGCGCGAAGGTGGCCCTGCAGCACAACCTCGGCCTCGGCGGCGCCGCGGTGGTGACGCTCTACCGCAAGGGCTGATCCGATCCGGCGGCGGCCGCGCTCTCGCCTCGGCCGCCGCCGGTCTCGCACCTCGGGTATGCTGTGCGCGCGTGCGGCTCTCCAAAGCGACCAAGGTCTGCTACTCGCTCGGCGACCACACGCTCAACCTCTCGCTCTCCGTCCTCTCGCTCTTCTATCTCTTCTTTCTGACCGAAGTCGCGGGGCTGCGCCCGGCGCTGGCCTCGGTGGTGCTCCTGCTCGGCCGCACCATCGACGCCTTCACCGACCCGCTCATGGGCCGGCTCTCCGATCTGACGCGCTCCCGCTTCGGGCGCCGCCGGCCCTACTTCCTGATCGGCGCCCTGCCCTTCGGTCTCGGCTTCGCGGCGCTGTTCGTCGCCCTGCCCGACGCCTCGGAGCCAATGCGCTTCGCGTACTACACGGCCGCCTATGCCGTTCACACCATTGCCTCGACCGTGCTGAGCGTCCCGTACATGGCGCTGCTGCCGGAGATGACGCTCGATTACGAGGAGCGCACGAGCCTCAGCACCTACCGCTCGGCAGCGAGCGTCGTCGGAACGATCCTCGCCGCAGTCGCGACGAAGCCGACGGTGGATGCGCTCGGCGGCGGGGCGCAGGGCTTCCTGATCGTCGGCTGCCTCTACGGCGTCTGGCTGGCCCTGCCCTGGGGCATCGTGTTCCTGCGCACGCGGGAGCGGCCGGAGTTCCAGCGCGCGCCGCGCACCTCGTTTCTCGAGGCCATCCGTCTGGTCGCCAGCCACCGGGCGTATCGCACGCTGATGGCGCTCTATCTCTGCTCCCGCATCGCGATGGACGTGGTGGCAGCGATGCTGATCTACTACTTCACCTACTGGCTGACTCGCCCGGCAGATTTCGAGGTCGCGATGGGGCTGCTGCTGGTGGCCGCCTTTGCGTCCCTGCCCTTCTGGCTGCGCGCCTCGGCGGGCACCGACAAGCGCACGCTCTTCATCGTGGGCTCCTGCTGGTGGGCAGTCGCACAGATCTTCTTCGTGATCGCCACTCCCGCCTGGCCGGCCTGGACCATCTTCCTTCTCGGGGGGCTGGCGGGCATCGGCTACGCGGTGGCCGATCTCATGCCCTGGTCGATGCTCGGCGATGTGGTCGACGCCGATGAGCTTCACACCGAGGAGCGGCGCGAAGGCATCTACGCGGGCTTCTTCACCTTCCTGCGCAAGCTCGCGGGTGCGAGCGCGGTGGCCATGGCCGGCATCGCCCTCGATCTCGCGGGCTACGTGGGCGGGCAGCCGCAGTCGCCGGTTGCGCTGGAGACGATTCGCTGGCTGACGGGCGCGGCGCCGGCGGCCTTCATCCTGCTCGGCGTGCTGCTGGCGCGCCGCTACCCGATCTCGCGCGAGCGCCATGCCGAGGTACGTCGGGCGCTCGAGCAGCGAAGAGGTGCGCTCTAGCTACCCACCAGCCCCGCCCCGCGCAGCGTCTCCTCGACGAACCCGCGCACGGCAGGCTCGAACGCGATGCTCATGTGGCTGCCCTGATACCAGAGCATCTTCGGCCGCCGCCAGTGGACCCAGAGATCGCGAACCTGGTCGGCGGGCACGAGGCGGTCCGCCACGGCGCCGAAGATGGCGCGGCCCTCGTGCGGCACCAGCGGCTCGAGAGCGAGGGGAGAGACCACGCGCAACACCTCGTCCACGGCATCGCGCGCGATGCCTCGATGCTCGAGCGAGCGCACCTGCAGCGCGGGTCCGTGGCGCCAGACGAGGCGCGCGAAATCCGTCGCGGGGATGCCCGGAATCGCGCAGGCCAGGCCGGGTGCGAGGCTCGACAGCACGGCGGTGTTGTAACCGCCGAGCGAGAGGCCGTAGACCCCCACCTTGGTCGCTCCCTGCGCGCCGATCCACGACAGGATGCGGCGCATGTCCCATGCGGCCTGCGCCTCGGCGTGGACGGAGTCGAGCACGTCGCCCGTGAGAAAGCCGTCCCCGCTGCGCCGGCCCTGCTTGCGCGGGCCGTGGAGGGGCAGCACCGGCAGCACGAGGTTCATGCCGAGCTTCTGCGAGAGCCAGCGAGGATCGAAGGCGAAGAGGTCGACCAGCGGCCAGCCCATCTGGTAGCCGTGGATGCAGACCAGCCAGGGGCGTGACGCGTCGGTGTGGCGAACGACCCAGGCGTGGGCCGTGCGGTTGGCGCCGTAGGAGAGCCAGCGATCACGGCCGGGCTCGTCGGCATGAGGCTCGTACTCACTCTCGAAGGAGAGATGCTCATAGGCGCGGCCGCGCACCGACTCGGGGTGCAGGGCGAAGGCTTCGAGCGCGGGCGGCGTCTGGTGGTAGCTGGCGGGCTTCTCGAGCCAGCCGCGCGCATCGAACATCTCGCGCGCCGCGAGCACCTCGCGCACGAT